>JASHPR010000057.1 GCA_030038015.1 Streptosporangiaceae bacterium | reverse complement strand
GCCCGCCCCGGCCACCTGGCCGGGCATCGCTACCGCGAACCCGTGGTTGTGGCTGGTGATCTGCACCCGCCCGGTGCGCAGGTCCTGCACCGGCTGGTTGACGCCGCGGTGCCCGAACCGCAGCTTGTAGGTGTCCAGCCCGATCGCCCGGCCCATCACCTGGCTGCCCAGGCAGATGCCGAACACCGGGACCCCGGCGCCGAGCACCCCGCGCATCGCCTCGACCGCGTACCCGATCGCGGCGGGGTCGCCGGGGCCGTTAGAGAAGAACACCCCGTCCGGGCCGGACGCCAGGATCTGCCCGGCCGTGCTGGCCGCGGGCAGCACCGTGACCTCGCAGCCCAGGCTGGCCATGGACCGGGGCGTCGCGGTCTTGATGCCGAGGTCGACGGCGGCGACCCGGTACCGGACCGGCACCCCGGCCGGCGGGCTGACAACGTACGGCTCGGCGACGGACACCTCGCGGACCAGGTCGGCACCGGCCATGCGCGGGCTGGCCAGCACCCGGCCGAGCAGCCGCTCCGGGTCGGCCTCGCGGGTGCTGATCGCGGCCCGCATCGCGCCGCGCTCGCGCAGGTGCCTGGTCAGCGCCCTGGTGCCGGTGATCGCGATCCCGGTGATCCCCTGGTCGCGCAGCTCCTCTTCGAGGCCGCGCACGGCGCGCCAGCTCGAGTGGATCCTGGTGGGCTCGCGGATGACGTAGCCGCTCACCCAGATCTGCCGCGACTCGGGGTCGGCGTCGTTGACGCCGGTGTTGCCGATGTGCGGTGCCGTCATCGCGACGATCTGCCCGCAGTAGGACGGGTCGGTCAGCGTCTCCTGGTAGCCGGTCATCCCGGTGTTGAAGACCATCTCGCCGAACGTCTCGCCCTCGGCACCGTAGGCGGCCCCGCGGAACGCGGTGCCGTCCTCGAGGACCAGCATGGCCGGTGCCCCGGCCGCCTCGCCGGAGCCTGCCGCCGGGCCGGCCCCCGGCCCGGTCACCACGCCAGCTTCCCGTCGAGCACGGTCGGCTTCCCGCGGAGGAACGTGGCCATCACCCGCCCCGGCAGGACCATCCCGGCGAACGGCGTGTTCCGGCTCTTGGAGGCGTGGGCCGCCGGGTCGACCGCCTCTCTTGGCGAGGGATCGTAGAGCGTCACGTTGGCGGGCTCGCCGGGCAGCAGCCGCCCGTGCCCGGCGAGGCGGCCGATCGCGGCGGGACGCGACGACATCCGGTCAGCGACGCCCGCCCAGTCGAGCAGGCCCGGCTCCACCACCGCCCGGTGCACCGCGCGCAGCGCGGTCTCCAGGCCGGTCATGCCGAACGCCGCCGCCTCCCACTCGGTCTCCTTCTCCTCCAGCGGGTGCGGGGCGTGATCCGTGGCCACGCAGTCGATGGTGCCGTCGGCCAGGCCGGAGCGCAGCGCGGCGGCGTCCTCGGCCGTGCGCAGCGGCGGGTTGACCTTGAACACGGGGTCGTACCCGGCGGCCAGCTCCTCGGTCAGCAGCAGGTGGTGCGGGGTCACCTCCGCGGTGACCTGCCAGCCCTTGGACTTCGCCCACCGGATGATCTCCACGGATCCGGCCGTGGAGACGTGGCAGACGTGCAGCGCAGACCCCACGTGCGCGGCGAGCAGGCAGTCGCGGGCGATGATCGCCTCCTCGGCCACGGCCGGCCAGCCGGTCAGGCCGAGCCGCCCGGAGATCTCCCCCTCGTTCACCTGCGCGCCCACGGTGAGCCGCGGTTCCTGGGCGTGCTGGGCGATCACCCCGCCGAAGGCCCTGACGTACTCCAGGGCGCGCCGCATCAGCACCGCGTCATGCACGCACCGGCCGTCGTCGGAGAAGACGCGGACCCGGGCCGCCGAGTCGGCCATGGCGCCGAGCTCGGCCAGCTGGCTGCCGGCCAGGCCGACTGTGACCGCGCCCACCGGCTGCACGTCGCAGCGGCCGGCCTGGCGGCCGAGCCGCCAGATCTGCTCGGCCACGCCCGCGGTGTCGGCGACCGGGTCGGTGTTGGCCATCGCGTGCACTGCGGTGAACCCGCCGAGCGCGGCCGCCGCGGTCCCGGTGGCCACGGTCTCGGCGTCTTCCCTGCCCGGCTCGCGCAGGTGCGTGTGCAGGTCGACCAGGCCGGGCAGCAGGATGAGCCCATCGGCGTCCAGCCGCTCGGCGCCCGCAGCATCCAGGCCGCGGCCGGTCGCCGCGATCAGCCCGTCGCGGATCAGCAGGTCGGCGGGTTCGCGGCCCAGCGGCCTGGCACCGCTGATCAGCCAGGTTCCGGTCATCGCTGCTCCCCCGATCCGCCAAGGAGGAGGTAGAGCACGGCCATCCGCACGCTGACCCCGTTGGCGACCTGCTCGACGATCGTCGACCTGGCGGAGTCGGCGACGTCGGCGGCGATCTCCACGCCGCGGTTCATCGGCCCGGGATGCATCACGATGCCGTGATCGGGCAGCAGCGCCATCCGGCCGGCGTCGAGGCCGTACCGGCGGCTGTACTCGTGCACGCTCGGGAAGTACGCGGCGTTCATGCGCTCCTGCTGGACCCGCAGCATCATCACCACGTCGGCCTTGGGCAGTGCGGCGTCCAGGTCGTAGCCGACCGAGCAGGGCCAGCTCGCGACGGCGACCGGGAGCAGCGTCGGCGGCGCGACCAGCGTCACCTCGGCACCGAGCGTGCTCAGCAGCAGCACGTTGGACCTGGCCACCCGGCTGTGCAGCACGTCGCCGACGATGGTCACCCGGATCCCGTCCAGCCTGCCCAGCCTGCGCCGCATCGTGAACGCGTCGAGCAGGGCCTGGGTCGGGTGCTCGTGCGCCCCGTCCCCGGCGTTCACCACGCTGCCCTTCACCCAGCCGGCCAGCCGGTGCGGGGCGCCCGACGCGCTGTGCCTGATCACCACGGCGTCGGCGCCCATCGCCTCGAGCGTCAGCGCGGTGTCCTTCAGGCTCTCCCCCTTGGCGACGCTGGACCCCTTGGCCGAGAAGTTGATGACGTCCGCCGAGAGCCGTTTCGCTGCGGCCTCGAAGGAGATCCTGGTCCGGGTGGAATCCTCGTAGAAGAGGTTGACGACCGTGCGGCCGCGCAGTGTGGGGAGCTTCTTGACCGGGCGCTCGGACATCTGGGCCAGCTCCTCGGCGGTGTCCAGGATGAGCAGCGCATCCTCAAGGCTCAGGTCTGCTGCCGAGATCAGATGGCGGTTCATGAGCTCTCCTCGCGCGCCTCGGCCGCCCTCGGGCTCACGCCCAGCAGCACCGCGTCCCTGTCGTCGACCTCGGTGAGCAGCACCCGGACCACCTCGCGCTGCGAGGTCGGCAGGTTCTTGCCGACGTAGTCGGCCCGGATCGGGAGCTCGCGGTGCCCGCGGTCGACCAGGACGGCCAGCTGCACGGCGCGCGGGCGGCCGATGTCGCCGAGGGCGTCCAGCGCCGCCCGGATCGTCCGGCCCGAGTAGAGGACGTCGTCGACCAGCACCACGATCTTGTCGTCGATGCCGGAGGCGGGGACCTCGGTGTGCCCGAGCGCCCGGGCGGGACGCAGCCTCAGGTCATCCCGGTACATGGTGATGTCGAGCGAGCCCGCCGGGACCGGGCGGCCCTCCACCTGCTCGAGGCGCTCTGCCAGACGTCGCGCGAGCGGCACTCCCCTGGTCGGGATGCCCAGCAGGACGACGTCACCGGCGCCGTTGGTGCGCTCCAGGATCTCGTGCGCGATCCTGGTCAGCGCCCGTCTGATCTCGGCCGGCTCAAGCACCACCTTGGCGGGTGGCTTGCCCGGCCGATCGGCCGCATGCATGAAGGGGACCCCCTTTCCCGCCTCACCGGACGGGGCTTAAAGGACGTCAGTTGGCCTCACCGTATCAGCAGGGAGCCGGTGCGGCGGCCGCCCGCGCCGGGATCAGCGGGATCAGCTCGACGAAGCGCTTTGTACAGGGCGTAACTATGGGTAACTTTTATCACACGATGTCACCATCTAGCGGATATCCTGGGTACGGCGAGCGCCCGGTCAGGGCGGCCAGGGCGACCGCGGATCCCCGGCGCCGCCGGCGTTCCCGCAACGTGGCAGGGCTGCGGGACGGCCGCCGCGCCGATGCGCCCTCGCGGGTAAGTTCATCCGCTTTTTGCCATTCGGCTTGACCTTGTCGGCCTCGCGGCCTACCGTCACTGAGCGTAACCGCTACTATCACCTACGACAGGCCAGGGGGCCGAGACCATGCCATCTGACTACGCGAAGACCCTCGGAGCGCGACTTCGCGCGATCCGGACCCAGCAGGGGCTCTCGCTGCACGGCGTCGAGGAGAAGTCCCGCGGCCGCTGGAAGGCCGTGGTCGTGGGGTCCTACGAGCGGGGCGATCGCTCAGTTACCGTGCAGAAGCTGGCCGAGCTTGCCGAGTTCTACGGTGTACCCGTTTCTGAGCTGCTGCCCGGCGACGTCCTGCCCACGCTGCTCGCGCCGTCCCCGAAACTGGTGATCGACCTTGAGCGCATGGCCCAGCTGCCCAAGGACAAGGCGGGCCCGCTTGCGCGCTACGTCGCGACCATCCAGAGCCAGCGGGGCGATTACAACGGGCGGGTCCTGTCGATCCGTCAGGAGGACCTGCGTTCCCTGGCGGTCATCTATGACAAGTCGCCGACGGACCTCACCGATGAATTGATCAGCTGGGGCATCCTGAACTCCGATGCCAGGGGAGCCATCGAGACCTACTGACCCGCGGAGCACCTGCCGACCCCGCGGGGCGCGCTCCCGGCCGGAAGCGCCGGGCGGGAGCGGCCACCCGTCCCGGGCAGCCCGGCGGCGCCGCAGCCCGAAGCGCGCGGCTGCCATGCACCGGG
>JASHPR010000646.1 GCA_030038015.1 Streptosporangiaceae bacterium | reverse complement strand
GGCGTGATGATCCGTCCCCGGTTGGTGTAGTCCTCCGGGTTCGCGCTCGCCACGAGGACCAGGTCGAGCGGCAGCCGCAGCGCATACCCGCGCACGCCGATGTCGCGCTCTTCCAGAACGTTGAGCAGGGAAACCTGGATCCGCTCGGCCAGGTCGGGAAGCTCGTTCAGGCAGAACACGCCCCGGTTGGTCCGCGGCAGCAGGCCGTAGTGAATCGTCTCCGGGTCGCCGAGCGTCCGGCCCTCGGCGACCTTGACCGGGTCGATGTCGCCGATCAGGTCGCCGACGCTGGTGTCCGGCGTGGCCAGCTTCTCGCCATAGCGGTCGTCGCGGTGGCGCCAGGTGACCGGGAGGTCGTCGCCCTGCTCGGCGGCCAGCCGGACGCATCTCGCGCACACCGGCGCGAACGGGTGGTCGTTGATCTCGCATCCCGCGACCGCCGGGGTCCACTCGTCGAGCAGGCCGGTGAGCGTGCGGATCAGGCGGGTCTTGCCCTGGCCGCGCTCGCCGAGCAGGATCACGTCATGCCCGGCGATGATGGCGCGCTCCAGGTGCGGCAGGACGGTCTCGCCGAAACCGATGATCCCCGGGAACGCGTCCTCGCCCGCGCGCAACCTGGCGAGCAGGTTCCGCCGGATCTCTTCCTTGACCGTGCCAAACTGGTGATCGCTGGCGCGGAGTTCGCCTAGGGTCGAGGCTGCGGGTGGGGCTGACTTGGCTGTTGCCGACGTGGGCTGGCTCATTCGCTGCACCAATAGACACTATGTGCATGTTGGCTGGCGCGCATCTTGGGAGGCTGGGCGTGGCTGAGGCGAGCCCGGCGCTCGCCATCGACGTCGGGGGCACCAAGCTGGCCGCCGCCGTGGTCGAGCCCGGCGGGCGCCTGGTGACCTGGGCGCAGGTTCCCACACCCCGTGAGCTGGCCGCCGAGCAGCTGTGGCGCACCCTGGACGCGCTGGCCAGCCGGGTGCTCGACGAGGCCGGTGTTGCCGCTCCCGCCGGGCTGGCCGGTGTCGGCGCCGGGTGCGGCGGCCCGATGGAATGGCCGGCCGGGGTGGTGTCGCCGCTCAACATCCCCGCGTGGCGCTCGTTCCCGCTCCGCGCCCGGCTGCGGGAGCGGTTCGGGCACGTGCCCGTGCGGGTGCAGAACGACGCGATCTGCCTGGTGGCCGCCGAGCACTGGCGGGGCGCCGCCCGGGGCGCCGGCAACGTGCTCGGCATGGTTGTGTCGACCGGCGTGGGCGGGGGCCTCATCCTCGACTCCCGGCTGATCAGCGGCGCCTCGGGCAACGCCGGCCACGTCGGGCACGTGGTGGTTGATCCCAGCACCGGGCCGGTGTGCAGCTGCGGCGGGCGAGGCTGCCTCGAGGCGATCGCCCGCGGCCCCGCCCTGGTGGCCTGGGCGCAGGCGCGGGGCTGGCGGGAGGGCCAGCAGGGTGCCACGGCCAAGGACCTGGCCGACGACGGCGCGCAGGGCCATCCGGTCGGCATCGCCGCGATGCGCCGGGCCGGGCGTGCCCTGGGCATCGCGATCGCGTCGGCCGCGTGCCTGTGCGATCTCGAGGTGGTGCCGATCGGCGGCGGGCTCTCGCAGGCGGGTTCGATGCTCTTCGGGCCCTTGGAGGAAACGCTGCGCGCGCACGCCAGGCTCGGGTTCGTCCGGCAGCTGCGCGTGGTGCCCGCCGCGCTCGGCCGGAGCGCCGGGCTGGTCGGCGCGGCCGCGCTCATCCTGGCCGGTGACCGCTACTGGGCCGGCGACTGAGCCGCGATGCCCGTCCGGATGCCAGACTTCAGGGCATGACGACGACGTCTGCCCAGCCGCGGTTCGAGGACATCGCCGCTGCCCGCGAGGTCCTCAGCGGGATCACCCTCGAGACGCCGCTGCTCCGCTCGCGGGTGCTCTCCGAGCGCATCGGGGGGCCTGTCTACCTGAAGTGCGAGAACCTGCAGCGCACCGGGTCGTTCAAGGCCCGCGGCGCCTACCTGCGGATATCCCGGCTGTCTGAGGCGGAACGCGCCCGCGGCGTCATCGCGGCCAGCGCGGGCAACCATGCCCAGGGCGTGGCGTTCGCCGCGTCCCTGCTCGGCACGAAGGCGACCGTGGTCATGCCCGAGGGCGCGCCGCTGCCCAAGATCGAGGCGACGCGGCACTACGGGGCCGAGATCGTGCTGCACGGCAGCGCCATGGAGCAGGCACTGGCCAGGGCGAAGGAGCTGGCGGCCGAGCAGGGGCTCGTGTTCATCCATCCCTTCGACCACCCGGACGTCGTGACCGGCCAGGGCACCGTCGGCCTGGAGATCGTCGAGCAGTGCCCGGGCGTGCGCACGATCGTGATCCCGGTCGGCGGCGGCGGCCTGGCAGCCGGGGTGGCCCTCGCGGCGAAGGGCGCGACCCCGTCGGTCCGGGTGATCGGCTCGCAGGCGGAGGCGTGCGCGGCGTTCCCGGCGTCGTTCGCCGCCGGGCACCCGGTCACCGTGGTGCCCGGCCCGACGATGGCCGACGGCATCGCTGTGGCCAGGCCGGGCGACCTGACGTTCGAGATCCTCGCCTCGTGCGCGGACCGGGTGGTGACCGTCACCGAGGAGAGCCTGTCCCGCGCCCTGCTCGTCTGCCTGGAGCGCTCCAAGCAGCTTGTGGAGCCCGCCGGGGCGGCGGCAGTGGCGGCGCTGCTCGAGCATCCCCGCGCCATGGAGCCGCCGGTGGTGGCCGTGCTCTCCGGCGGCAACATCGACCCGCTGCTGCTCGCCAAGGTGCTGCGGCGCGGGCTCGCCGCGGCAGGCCGTTACCTGACCTTCCGCTGCCGCCTGCCCGACCGTCCCGGCGCCCTGGCCACGCTGCTCACCGAGGTCGCCGGGCTGGGCGCCAACGTGCTCGACGTGGCGCACGAGCGCCTCACGCCCGGCCTGCTCGTCGACGAGGTCGAGGTGCTGCTGCAGGTGGAAACCCGGGGCCCCAGCCACTGTGACAGCGTCATACGAAGGCTGCGCGAGTCCGGGTACAAGCTGCTGTTCAGCTGAGAGGCCTGCGCTGGGGCGGGCGTCAGACCGGGCGGCTGGGCCCGTCCTCAGACCGGGCGGCCGGGCACGTAGCCGGGCGGCTGACCGTAACCCTGCGGCCGAGCGCCAGGGCCGCGCGTCTTCACGACCACCGTCCGCGCGGCCTTGTCGTGCAGGCACTGCCGCTGCTGATCCCACAGCAGCCAGAGCTCGTTGACGAGCCCGAACAGCCCGCCCACGAACGGGACGATCGCCGGGAGCACGTACACAGCGGCCCGGCCGCCGGCGGCCCCGCCGCTGACCTTCGAGCGGGTGTCGGCGTTCACCACCATCGTGCCGAGGGCGCGCTTGCCCAGCGTCCTTCCCCACAGGCCGTGCTGCAGCCAGTCATAGGCCAGGCAGATCGCGATCGCCGCGACACCGGCCAGGAAGAGCCGGCCGACGAACTGGGCGGTCACGTTGCTGAGCGCGGTCTGGGCGGCCGGGCTGCTGGGGTTGCGGCCGTACTGGCTGGCGAGCTTCTGGATCTTGTCGAACGACGCGGATACCGGGGCCCAGATCGGCACGATGATCGCGAGCACGACGATCCCGTCGATGACCCGGGCCAGCAGGCGCCGCCACCACTCGGCCAGGCTCGGGTCTTGCCAGGTCTGGTACTGGTAGCCGGGGTACGGCTGGTAGGGCGAGCCATAGGCACCCGGGGAGCCGTACGGCTGCCCGTAGCCGGGCTGGGCGTAGCCAGTGTGGGGATATCCCGCCTGCCCGTAGCCCGCCTGGGGATAGCCCGCCTGCCCGTAGCCCGGCTGGCCATACCCCGGCTGGGGATATCCGGCCTGCCCGTACCCTGGCTGGGGATATCCCGCCTGGCCGTAACCGGCCTGCCCGTACCCCGGCTGGCCATACCCCGGCTGGGGATATCCCGCCTGCCCGTACCCCGGCTGGCCATAGGGCGGCTGGGCAGGCGTGCCCTGACCAGGCAGCATGCCTTCCGGGTACGCCGGGGTGGCGCAGCCAGGCGGTGGCAGGGCGCTCTTCGCGGGTTCGGCGGGTTGCCCTGCGGGCAGGCTGGGGGCCGGCGGGCCGGGGGCGGGCGCTCCGGGTGGGCCCGGGGCGGGCGCTGCGGGCGGGCCGGAGGACGGCGTGGTGGCCGGGCC
>JASHPR010000645.1 GCA_030038015.1 Streptosporangiaceae bacterium | reverse complement strand
CCCGCAGGTCGCCGGCTGCCCAGCCGGCCGGGCCGGGCTCGGCGGGGGCCGGCCGCCGGCTCAGCACCCGCACCTGCGCGCCTTCGGCGGTGAGCCGCTGCACGACCACCCGGCCAAGCGTGCCGGTGCCGCCGGTCACCAGGATCGGTCCCGTCACGAGGCTTCCCCTCCGGCCGTGCCCCAGCGCAGGAAGGCGTCCGGCACCACGTCCCCGGCGCCGGATGCCGCACCGAGCAGCCGGCAGGCCAGCCCGGGCAGGCGGCGGCGCTGCGCCTCGAACGCCTCGGCCGAGTCGGTCACGGTCTCCAGGCTGGCACGTCCCCAAGGCCGGCATATCGGTAGGGTCGAGGTAAAGCCGGGGGGCTGCGGAAGGACGACGCACGTGCGCGCAGTGATCGCCGGGGCACATGGCGGGCCCGACGTCCTCAGGCTGGCCGAACGCGATGTACCCGCGCCCGGGCCAGGGCAGCTTCTGGTCGACGTGGCTGCGGCGGGCGTCAACTACATGGACATCTACCAGCGGGAAGGCCGCCCGCCCTACGCGGGCGACGTCCCGTTCGTGCCGGGCAATGAGGGCGCAGGCACCGTCGCGGTGGCCGGCCCCGGTGTGCAGGGGGCGCGCGAGGGCGACCGGGTCGCGTGGACCGGCATCCCGGGCAGCTACGCCGAGCAGGTCATCGTCCCCGCCGGCCGCGCCGTCCCGGTGCCCGACGGGATCGGCCTGGAGACCGCCGCCGCGGTCATGCTCCAGGGCATGACCGCGCACTACCTGGTCACCGACACCTACCCGGTGACGGAAGGCGAGCCGGTCGTCGTGCACGCGGCGGCCGGCGGCGTCGGCCTGCTGCTCACCCAGATGGTCACGATGCGCGCCGGGGTCGTGATCGCGACGACGTCGGCCCCGTGGAAGGCGGAGCTCGCGCGGGCCGCGGGAGCGCAGCACACCGCCGGCTACGACGACTTCGGGGCGGTGGTCCGGGAGGTCACCCGGGGCGAAGGCGCGGCGGTGGTCTACGACGGCGTCGGGCGCGCGACCTTTGACGACAGCCTGGCCGCGCTGCGCCGCCGCGGGTACATGGTCCTGTACGGCGCGGCCAGCGGGCCGGTCCCGCCGCTGGACCCGCAGCGCCTGCACACAGGCGGGTCGCTGTTCCTCACCCGCCCGACGCTGGCCGACTACATCGTGACCCGGGACGAGCTGCTGTCCCGCGCCGGCGACCTGTTCCGCTGGATCGGCCAGGGCAGGCTGGATGTCCGCATCGGCGGCAGGTACCCACTCGGCCAGGCGTCCCGCGCGCAGGAGGACCTCGCGGCGAGGCGCACCACGGGCAAGCTCATCCTGCTTCCCGGCTGAGCGGCCGCACCGGACTGCGGAGCTGGGCGAGCGCGTCCTTGCGGCGCTGGCCGGTGAGCCTGTCGATGAACAGGACGCCGCGCAGGTGGTCGGTCTCGTGCTGGAGGCACCGGGACAGCTCGCCGGTGCCCGTCACCGTGACCGGGTCGCCGTGCCGGTCGACGCCGGTCACCACGGCGCGCATCGCGCGCACGCAGCAGGCGGTGAGACCGGGGATGGACAGGCATCCCTCCGGGCCGTCGTACTCCCCGGAGGCCTCGACGACGACCGGGTTGAGCACGCAGCCATGCTGGCCGTCGACGTTGTAGGCGAAGGCGGCCAGGGTGATGCCGATCTGCGGCGCGGCCAGGCCGGCCCGGCCGGGCAGCAGGACGTTCTCGAGCAGGTCGTCGGCCAGACGCCCGGTGGCGTCGTCGAACCTGGTCACCGGGTCGCACGCGGTGCGCAGCACGGGGTCGCCGAGCAGCCGCAGCGGCTGGATGGTCACCGGCCCTCCGCCGGCGCCTGACCGCCCGCCCCCGGCGCCTGACCGCCCGCCCCCGGCGCCTCACCGGAGGTGAGCTTGCCGATGCGGTCGAGCACCGTGTCGTGCCAGCGGACCTCGGCCTCGATCCGGGTGATGGCGTGCTCGATGATCAGGTCGTCGGCGGCGGTCTGGTCCGGCCAGCCCCGCTCGCGTTCGGCGGCGAAGAAGGCGGCCCGGCTGGCCAGCGCCTCGCGGCGGCTGGCCACGTACCCGCGCAGCGTGTCCTCGTCCAGATCGGTGCTCACGGCCAGGGCGAGGTCAACAGGGTCGGGCCGCAGTGCAAGCTCGCGCAGCGCCTCGCCGCGCAGCGCCCGCAGCTCCCGGCGGCCCTCGCCGGTGATGGCGTAGACCGTGCGGGCGGGCAGGTTCCCCTGCCGCTCGGTGCGCACGGGCTCGATCAGCCCCTCGGCCTGCAGTCGGTGCAGCGCCGCATACAGCGACCCCGGCTTGACGTCAGACCACAGTTCCGCGCGGCCGATCCTCGCGTCCCGGCGGATCTGATGCCCGTACATCGGGCCGTGGCGGGCGAGTGCGCCGAGCACGAATAGCCGGGTGGGGTTCACCAGGATAGTTAATCACGAGCAATCAAAATTGAGTAGTCATTTGAGAGCTCGGCGCTTGGCGCAGCGTTCCGCCGGCCAACCGTCGCGTAGTGTATGCAACTTTCCGGTATATCGGGCATATCCCCCGCCCCGCAGAACCCGTGAACCAATCGCAGGAACCGGGAATCGGGGTGAAGGTGCCCTTGCTGTTTGTAGAGGAACGGCGTGGGGCCCATCACCACGATCCCGGGCC
>JASHPR010000644.1 GCA_030038015.1 Streptosporangiaceae bacterium | reverse complement strand
GCGGCCGGACGCCGGCTGGCCAGCGCGCGGCCAGGGCCAGGCGGGCGCGCCGGCCGGCGCTGCTGATCACCGCCAGCCTCGCCGTGGCCTGCGTGCTCGCGCTGCCGCTGGTGTTCCTGCTCGTCGAGGCGCACGGGGCGGGCACGTCGGAGGTCGTCCACCTGATCTTCCGCAGGCTGACGGCTGACCTGCTGTGGAACACGGTCAGGCTGACGGTCGTGGTGACCGCTCTGTGCGCGGTCATCGGCACCGCCGCGGCCTGGTGCGTGGAGCGGACCAACCTGCCCGGCCGCCGGGTCTGGGCGGTGCTCGTGGTGGTCCCGCTGGCCATCCCCGACTTCGTGGTGAGCTTCGGCTGGGCGTCGCTGTGGACCTGGGTGCAGGGCTTCCGCGGCGCGGTCGTGGTGATGACGCTCGCCGTGTACCCGCTGGTGTACCTGCCGGTCGCGGCCAGCCTGCGCGCCGCCGACCCGGGCCAGGAGGAGGTGGCGCGCAGCCTCGGCGTGGGCCGGGTGTTCACGTTCGTCCGGGTCACCCTGGCCCAGGCGCGCGGCGCGATCCTCGGCGGCTGCCTGCTGGTCGCCCTGGTGCTGCTCGCCGAGTACGGCGCGTTCGAGATCCTCGGCTACCAGACCTTCACCACCGAGATCTTCACCGAGTTCAACGTGTCGTTCAGCGTCCCCGCGGCGTGCGCGCTGTCGCTGGTTCTGGTGCTGCTCAGCCTGCTGGTGCTGGCGGGCGAGGGCATGCTGCGCGGCCGGGGCCGGGTCAGCAGGTCCGGGCCGCTGGCCGCGCGGCGGATGCCGCCGCACCGGCTCGGCCGGGCCACGCTGCCGGTGCTGGCCGGCTTCGGGCTGCTGACCGCGCTGGCGCTGGGCATCCCGGTGGGCGCCAGCGTGTACTGGATGTTCGAGGGAGGTGCTCACGCGCTCGGCGGGGAGTCCGTGCCGGCCGCCGCCGTGCACACCGCGATGTACGCGATCGGCGCCGGGGTCCTGGACACGGTGGCGGCGCTGCCCGTAGCGCTGCTGGCGATCAGGCACCCGGGCCGGCTCCGGTTCCTGCTCGAGCGCAGCACGTACCTGGTCCTCGCGATGCCCGGTGTGGTGACCGCGTTCGCTCTCTCCTATTTCTCGGAACGTTACGCGGGCGGCTTTCTCTACCAGAGCGCGCCGCTCCTGGTGATCTGCTATGCGATCATGTTCTTCCCCCTGGCTCTCGTCGGCGTGAAGGCCTCGCTGGCCAGGGCCCCGGCGAGCCTGGACGAGATCGCGCGCTCGCTCGGCCAGCCCCGGCTTGCCGTGCTGTGGCGGGTGACGCTGCGCCTCGCCGGGCCCGGCCTGGCCGCGGCGTTCTGCCTGGTGTTCCTGTCGGTGGTGACGGAGCTCACCGCCACGCTGCTGCTCATCCCCACCGGCGTGCAGACGCTCGCCACCCAGTTCTGGGCCTATGAGACCAACCTGTCCTACGGCCAGGCCGCGCCGTTCGCACTGGTGATGATCGCGGTTGCGGCCGTGCCGAGCTACGTGCTCGGCAGGTTCTTCGACCGCTCGGCTCACGGGACCGGGTGACCGGCGATCCGTAGGATGGTTGCATGACGCAGCTCGTGGTGACCGGCCTGGACAAGGCGTTCGCCGACCACCCGGTGCTCACCCGGCTGGACCTTGAGGTGCCCGCGGGCTCGCTGACCGCCATCCTGGGCCCTTCCGGCAGCGGCAAGACCACGCTGCTCCGGGTGCTCGCCGGGTTCGAGCGGGCCGACGCCGGGACGGTCACGATCGGCGGCGTCGTTGTCGACGGCCAGGGAGCGCACCTGCCGCCCGAGCGGCGCCGGATCGGCTACGTGCCCCAGGAGGGCAGCCTCTTCCCGCACCTGACGGTGGCCGCCAACATCGGTTTCGGGCTGCCCGCGAGGCTGCGCAAGGGCCCGGCCACGGCCGAGCTGCTCGACGCGGTCGGCCTGGCCGGGCTGGGCAAGCGCTACCCGCACCAGCTTTCCGGCGGCCAGCAGCAGCGTGTCGCGCTGGCCCGGGCCCTGGCCATCCGGCCGGAGATCGTCCTGCTCGACGAGCCGTTCGCCTCGCTGGACGCGCACCTGCGGGCCAGCGTCCGCGCGGACGTCCAGGCGCTGCTCGCCGAGACCGGCATCACCGGCATCCTGGTCACCCACGACCAGGACGAGGCGCTGTCCACGGCCGACCGGGTGGCGGTGCTGCGCGACGGGCGCATCGCGCAGTGCGCTGCCCCGCAGGAGCTGTACGACCGGCCGGCCGACGCGGACATCGCCCGGTTCATCGGGGACGCGAACCTGGTCGAGGGCGTGCTGGGCACCGGCACCGTGGACACCGTGCTGGGCAGGCTGCCGATCGAGCCCGCGTCGTGCCCCGCCGCCGGGGTGTCCGGCCCGGCCACCGTCCTGATCAGGCCGGAGCAGATAGAGCTGCACACCAACGGGGTGTCCGGCGGGCCCGCGGCCGGCGGCAGGCCCGACGCGCATGCCGACGGCGAGTTCTTCGGCCGCGTCGTGTCCTACGGCTACCACGGCCACGACGCCGTGATCCACGTGCAGCCGGAGCACGACTCGTCCGCGCCGGCGATCATCGTCCGCACCCTCGGCGGGCGGCAGCTGCCGCCGGGGTCCGCCGTCACGCTCCGGGCCCGCGGCCCGGTCCTCGCCTGGCCGCATGCCTGAGAGGCCGCGCGGACAGGGCGCTGGATCGGTGAGCGGTGATCATGAAGGGCGAAGGGGAGGCGGGCGGGGGATCGCAAGGCGGAGACGACGACAACGCGGCGAGACGCCGCCCGGGCACCGCGAGCCCGGCAGTCCCGTCCGCGCGGCCTGTGAAGGTGCAATGACCGAACGCAAGCCCGCCGGGATGAACTTCACCTCATGGATCGACCAGCAGATCCACGAGGCGGAGGAGCGGGGGGCCTTCGACAACCTGCCCGGCGTCGGCAAGCCGCTGCCGCGCCGGGAAGAATCCGACGCCGGACAGGCCTGGCTGCGCGAGTACCTGCGCAGGGAGGGCGTGTCACCGGATGAGATGCTGCCCACCCCGCTGCGGCTGCGCAAGGAGATCGAGCGGCTGGCCGAGACCGTGGGCGAGCTGCACTCTGAGCAGGCCGTGCGCGAGGTCGCCGCGGCGCTGAACGAGCGGATCATCCAGTGGCGCCGGATCCCGGAGGGGCCGCCCATCTACGTGCGGCTGGTCGATCCGGACGCGATGGTCGCCCGGTGGCGCGAAGCGCGTTCCGCGGCGGTGCCGGGCTCGCCGCCCACCGGGCCCCATCCCGCGCCCGGCCAGCCCCACCCCGCGCCCGCCGGTTCCTATCCCGCGCCCGGCCAGCCCCACGGGCCCGGCCAGCCCCACCCCGCGTC
>JASHPR010000643.1 GCA_030038015.1 Streptosporangiaceae bacterium | reverse complement strand
ACCACGGACGCCTCGGTCAGCGCGCCTTTATAAGCCGTAAGAGTCCTGAAAGCGTGTCTGCCTGGACACAGCCCGTCGCACCTGCGACCCTGGATCGAGATGCTGGCCAGGGTCGCGACAGGGGCGGAACGGATGCCACGCCGTGCCCGGTACCTCGTTCCGAGAGGACTTCCCCGCCGTGGCGAGATCCTGGCTGCTTTCCTGGTGCTCGCCGTCCTCGCGCACGTGCTGTTCGCGCAGCTGACGCTCATCCTCGCCGTGGTGTTCGCGTTGATCACCAAGGTGACCAGGTGGCGGCTGTCGTGGCTCCTGGTCCCGGCCGCCATCGCGGTGGCGTGGGCGCTGGCGGAGGGCCTGCGGGCCGCGGCCGCCGGGTTCGCCGACGGCCCGGCCCAGGTGGCCGGCTACTTCGGCGCCCATGGGCACCAGCTCGATCACGTGGCGCATTTCACCGGGGCATTCAGCGGGATGGCCAGCTGGCTGCCGAGACAGCTTCCGCTGGCCATCCTGGCCGGCGCCGCGGAGGCGGCCATCATCGGCTGGCTGGCCTGGCTGCACACCGATGAATGGAACCTGCCCGCGGCCCGCCCCGGCCTGCTGGTGGCGGCCCGGCGCGCCGCGACCAGGCGGGCGATCCGGGCCGGCGGTGTCGTCACCAGGGACGGCGGGTGCCTCGGAATCGCGGCCGGGTCCGGCGCCCGCGTCACGGTGTCGTGGGCGGAGACGGCCGGCGGGGTATCGGTATGCGGCTCGGCCGAGCAGGACGTGCTGACCACGAGCTTTCAGCTCGTGCACGCGGCCGTCCGGCGGCGCAAGCCGGTGCTGGCGGTGGACCGCACCGGGGACCCGGACCTGCCGCGGCAGCTGGCGGCGGTGTGTGCCGCGGCCGGAGCGCCGCTGCAGGTGTTCGGGGAGCCGGCGGCAGGACCGGGCCAGGCCCCGCACGGCTGGGGCAGGCCGGCCTGCTACGAGCCGTTCCGGCGTGGCGATCCCGCCCAGCGGGCCTCGCTCATCACCGCCATGACCAGCTGGGACGGACCCAGCAGCCAGTACCGGCGGAGCTGTACCGCCTACCTCGAGGATGTCTTCGAGCTGCTGGGCGCCGCGCCCGGCGACCCGCGGGTTCCCGTGCTGGACGAGGTCATCCACCTGCTGAACCCGACGGCGATGCGGGCTCGCATGGAGCACGTGCCGGCCGGTTACCCGCGCCGCGACGTGCTCGCCGAGCGAACCCGGGTGTCGGTGAGCCTGCTGCACGCCGAGCCGGCCACCACCGCGCAGCTCGAGCGGCAACTGCGCGAGCTCCGGGCCTCGGCGTTCGGCCGGTGGCTGCGCCCGGCGGGGCCGGATCCGGCGGCCGGGATCGACCTTGGCCGGACGGTCACCGAACGCGGCGTGGTGCTGTTCCGCCTCGGCGGCTCGCCGTCCGCGGACAGCGCGGCCATGCTCACCCGGCTGATATGCCGGGACCTTCTCGCGGCGGGCGCGGCTCTGCACCGGATCGGCGTGGCGGGCGACGGGATCGTATGGCTGGCCGAATGCGGCTCGATGCCGCGTGGTTCGGTGACCGACATCATCGCCCGCGGCCCGGGCACCGGGTTGCCGGTGCTCGCGGCCACGGCGTCCGCGCGGGCTGCGGCCGAACTCGCCGAGCTCACCAACGTGGTGGTCGCGCACCGGATGAACGACGCGGCCGCCGCGCGTCACCTCGCGGCGGTCGCGGGCGGTGCAGATTCGCCGGTGCCGCCCGGGAGCGGGCCGGACACGCCGGACCCCGGGGATCCCGCGGGGCCCGCGGCCAGGGGTGATCCCGGGTCCGCGCGCGCGGCATCCTCCGGCAGCCTGTCAGCGCTTCGCGACGGCGAATTCCTCCTCACGGTCAAGAACCCGCCGCGGCTGGTGCCGCGCGCGCTCGTCGTGCGAGCGCGGGTCCCGCCGCCCGCCCGGGACGCCTGGGACACCCGGAGCGCCCGGAGCGACCCGGACGCCGGGGCGGCCGTTGCGGGGCAGCGGACCTAGGAGGGCGCATGACGTCGTCCCGAGCCGACCGTGTGTACCTGGGCTGGCAGTACGCCACGCTCCACCAGGATCCGGGGCCGGCGCCGCGCAGGCCCACCCCGCCCGAGCAAGAACGGCTCAGCCCCGACTGGGCCGAGGCTCAGCGCCGCGAGGAGAACCTGCTCAGCCGGCCGCTGAAGGCCGCATTCGCCGGCGCGGTAGCGATCGGCGCGGCGGCGGTCGTCCTGGGGACGGCCGGCTGGCTCAGCCCCCTGCTGGCCGGGCTCGGCGTGATCTGCGCCGTGCTGGTCGCGGCCATCAGCGGCTATGCCATCTGGCAGGGTGAGCGTGCCCTGCGGTCCCGGCTGGCCGACGAGCGCGGCCGGGTCGGCAGGATACGCGCGGCCCAGGAGAGCCAGCTCTTCGCGTCGCAGGCCGCGCACGCCAGCCGGGTCCGGGAGTGGCAGGCGCAGCGCATCGCCTACGAGCAGCAGAAACGCTGGTACGCCGTGAGCCTGCCCGGCGGCATTCATCGTGTCGACGTGGCGGGCGGCACGCTCTCGGGCTGGTCCGCGATGCTCACCACGGCCGCTGCGCACCGGCTGGCGGCGGGCGGCGAGGTCACGGTCCTTGACCTGTCCGAGGGGTCGGTCGCCCTGGACCTGGTCGCCTTCGCGCGGGCCACCGGCACTGAGCCCGCGGTGTGGGTGCTGCCCGAAGACCTGCCCCGGCTCGACCTGGGGACCGGGCTGTCCGCCAGGGCGCTGGCGGACGTGCTGTCGCTGGTCGTCAGCATGGCCGAGGACCCAGGGGCCACACGCGACCTCTCGTTCGACAACGCCATACTCGAGCGGGTCATCGAGGCGCTGGGCGGTACCACGACGATCGCCGGCGTGGCCGCCGCGTTGCGGACCCTGGCGAAGGTCGGGGATCCGCGGGATGATGAGGCCGCCGGGCTGCTCAGTGCCGCACAGGCCGACAAGCTCCGCGCGATGTTCGGCCACGGTGCCGCCGACCGCGTGGTGATCGAGCGGGCCTGGGTCCTCGAATCTCAGCTGCGCAAGCTGGCCGCAGCCGGCACCGCGCTGGTGGCACTGCCGCCGAGCCCGCTGCGGGTGGCCGCCGTGGGCCACCGCGCCGGGGCGGTCGAGAGCCGGGTGCTCGGCACCTACCTGGCGGTGGCGCTGACGCACGCGCTGCGTGAAGCGCGGCCGGGCCAGCCGTGGCAGCACACGCTGTTCGTGCTCGGTGCGGACCGGCTGCGCGGCGACACGCTCGACCGGCTGTGCGACGCGTGCGAGAGTAGCGGGACCGGGCTGGTGCTCGCCTACCGCGCCATCCCGCCGCACGTCAGGCAGCGGCTGGGACGCGGGAACGCCGCGGTGGCCTACATGCGGCTGGGCAACGCCGAGGATGCCAAGGCCGCGAGCGAGCAGCTCGGCACCGAGCATCGCTTCGTCCTGTCCCAGCTCACCGAGACGATCGGGCGGTCAGTCACCGACACCACCGCGGGCTCGTACACGAGCACCACGGGTTCGACCAGCTCGCTGGCTGCGTCGTGGTCAGCGAGCGAAGGCACGGCGCGCAGCACCGGGCACGGCCGGACCGGGACGGGCGGCGTGCTGCCGTTGCGGGCCACCGGATCGCGTAGCGTCCAGACCAGCGACTCCCGGGGCACCAGCGAGAGCGAATCGGTCAGCGCCGGGATCAGCACGAGCACGGCGTGGGGGATGACGACCTCACGGGCGACGGGCGACAGCCAGTCCCTGGCCCATGCCCTGCAGCGGTCCCGCGAATTCCTCGTCGAGCAGCACGAACTCCAGCAGCTGCCGGTCAGCGCGATGATCGTCACCTACGCCGGTCCCGCGGGCCGGCAGGTGGTGATGACCGACGCCAATCCGGGCATCGGCAGCCTCAGCGCCGCCACGCTGCTGACCCTGGAGGAGTTCCGCAGCCTGCCCGTCGCGGCGGCGGGTACCCCGGCGGCACCCGGCCCC
>JASHPR010000642.1 GCA_030038015.1 Streptosporangiaceae bacterium | reverse complement strand
CGCGCCGCGGCGGCCGACGCGGACGAGTCGGCCGGGCGGGCCGACCGGGCCGCACGGGGCGCCCGCTCGAGCAGCGTCACCGACTCCATGCCGAACGCCTCCCGCACCCGGTCCAGCACCGCGGGCAGGGCCTGCTGGCCGCGCAGCACACTGCCGGCCGCCGTGACCAGCAGCTCCGACTCCGCGCTGGCCCGGGCGGCCTGCTTGTTGCGCCGCGCCGCGTCGTCGACCACCGAGCTGGTCACCAGGCCCACGATCACGAAGATGGCGAGCGCGAGCGCGTTGTTGGCCCGGGCGATCGTCCACTGATGGATCGGCGGGGTGAAGTAGTAGTTGAGCAGCAGCGATCCGGCGATCGCCTCGAGCACCGCGGGGACGAACCCGCCGACCAGGGCCACCGCGATGACCGCGACCAGGAAGAACAGCACGTCGCTGGTCAGGTTGATGCTGCTGCGGAAGCTGGCGAGGAACAGGGTGAGCAGCGGCGCGAGCACGGCCGCCAGCGCGTACCCGGCCAGTACCCGCCGCGCCGGGAGCCCGCCGCGGACCCGCGGAAGCCCCCGGCCGCGGCCCATCTGCGAGTGCGTGACCATGTGCACGTCGATGTCGCCGGAATCGCGGATCGTCCGCGTGCTGACGCCGGGCCCGGTGAGCAGCGACGACAGCCAGTTGCGGCGGCTCACGCCGAGCACGAGCTGGGTGGCGTTCTCGCCCCTGGCGAAGGTCAGCAGCGCCTCGGGCACGTTGTCCCCGACGACCTGGTGATAGCTGCCGCCCAGGGACTCGACCAGCCTGCGCTGCTCGGCCAGCATCGCGGGATTCGCCCCGGTCAGGCCGTCGGACCGGCTGACATGCACGGCAAGCAGGTCGCCGCCGGCCGACCGCGCCGCGATCCTGGCGGCGCGCCTGATCAGGGTGTCGCCCTCGGGCCCCCCGGTGAGCGCGACCACCACCCGCTCCCGCGCCTCCCAGGTCCCGTGGATGTCGTGCGCCGCGCGGTACCGCTGCAGGCCCTCGTCGACCTTGTCGGCCAGCCAGAGCAGGGCCAGCTCGCGCAGCGCGGCCAGGTTCCCCGCCCGGAAGTAGTGCGTGAGCGCCGCGTCGATCTTCTCCGCGGGGTAGATGTTGCCGTGCGCCATGCGGCGGCGCAGCGCCTCCGGGGTCATGTCCACGAGCTCGACCTGGTCGGCGGCGCGGACGATCGCATCGGGCACGGTCTCCCGCTGCGGGACGCCGGTGATCTTCTCGACCACGTCGTTCAGCGACGCCAGGTGCTGGATGTTCACGTTCGAGATCACGTCGATGCCGGCCTCGAGCAGTTCCTGCACGTCCTGCCAGCGTTTCTCGTTGCGCGACCCGGGGACGTTGGTGTGGGCGAACTCGTCGACCAGCGCCACCTCCGGCCGCCGGGCCAGCACGGCGTCGATGTCCATCTCCTCGAACGACGCGCCCCGGTACGACAGGCGGCTGCGCGGTATCACCTCCAGGCCCTCGACAAGGGCGCCGGTGTGCGGCCGGCCGTGCGTCTCCACGAGCGCCACGACGACGTCGGTGCCGCGCTCGGCGCGCCGGTGGCCCTCGCCCAGCATGGCGAACGTCTTGCCCACCCCGGCGGCCGAACCGAGATAGATCCGCAGCTGGCCGCGGCCGGGCTGGCCCGACTGGTCCGGATAAATGGTGTTCATAGCTGTTTGTCTGCATCCCTGCTTCAGCTGGGACTACCTGCTCAGTGCCGACAATAAGCCACCGCGTGGCCTACGGCTGATAGCGATAGCCCATCCCGGGCTCGGTCAGCAAGTGGCGCGGGCGGTGCGGGTCGTCCTCCAGCTTGCGGCGCAGGCCGGCCATGTGGAACCTGAGGTAGTGGGTGCTGCGCTCGTACCCGGGCCCCCAGACCTCGCCGAGCAGCCGGTCGGAGCTGACGAGCTGCCCCGGGGCACCGAGCAGGATCTCCAGCAGCCGCCACTCGGTGGGCGTGAGGTGCAGTTCGTCCGGCCCGTCGGCGCCGGGCCGCGGCCGCTGGCGGACGATCGTGTGCGCGGCGGTGTCGATCTCGTAAGCGCCGATGCTGAACGTCGTGCTGGCCGGCGACTGGTCGCCGCGGCGCAGCGCGGCGCGCAGCCTGGCGAGCAGCTCTTCCATGTCAAACGGCTTGGTGACGTAGTCGTCGGCGCCGGCGTCCAGGGCGCCGATCTTGTCGCCGGAGCCCGCCCGGCCGGAGAGCACGATCACCGGGACCGCGGACCAGCCACGGAGCTCCCTGATCACCGCGCCGCCGTCGATGTCGGGAAGCCCCAGGTCGAGCAGGACGACGTCGGGCGGCCGCCGCCGGGCCTCGGCGAGCGCGTCGGCGCCTGCGACCGCGGTCACGACGTCGTAGCCGCGGGCGCGCAGGTTGATCCGCAGCGCGCGGAGCAGCGCGGGCTCGTCCTCGACGATGAGCACCCGCGGGGCAAGGTCAGCCCCGGGGCGGGCGGGCGGTCTGTCCGCCCGCCCGCGCGCCTCTGTCATGACTGTCCTCGCTGCCTGTGCCATCGGCCGATCTGGGCGTGCCCTAGCGCACGGGGTACTTCTCGTCCAGCGCGATGTTCAGGGTCAGCACGTCGACCCGCGGCTCGCCGAGGAACCCGAGGACCCGGCCCTGCGTGTACTGCCTGACCAGCGCCATGATCGCTGCCGGGCTGACGTGCCGGGCCGCCGCGACCCGGTCCACCTGGATGTCGGCGTTCTGCGGGGAGATGTCCGGGTCGAGGCCGGAGCCCGAGGCGGTCACCGCGTCGGCCGGGATCTGCGAGATCTTGACGTGGTCGAACGCGGCGATCTGCTCCTGCCGCTGCTTGATCGCCTTGACCAGGACCGGGTTGTTCGGCCCGAGGTTCGACGCCGCGGAGTACGTGGGGTCGCAGCCGTAGTCGTCCTTGGGGGTCGGCGACGGTATCGCGTACGACGGCCGCGGCTGGAAGTACTGCGGCATCGGGGCGCCGTTGGGGTACACGAACTCCTGGCACAGCAGGCTGGAGCCGACCACGCGGCCGTGGTAGCTGACCATCGAGCCGTTGGCCTGCTTGGGGAACGCCACCTGCGCGATGCCCGTCATGACGATCGGGTAGACGATCCCGCAGACCACGGTGAACACCAGGAGCAGGCGCAGCCCCGCGATGTGCTGCCGGACGATGCTGGGAAGGCGGTTCATCTTTCGATCACCTGAACCCTGGGATGAACTGGATGATGAGGTCGATGACCTTGATCCCGACGAACGGGATGATCAGCCCGCCGACGCCGTAGATCCACAGGTTCCTGCGGAGCATCGCCGACGCCGACGAGGGCTTGTACCGGACGCCGCGCAGCGCCAGCGGGATCAGCGCGACGATGATCAGCGCGTTGAAGATGATCGCCGAGGTGATGGCCGACCTGGGGCTGTGCAGGCCGAGGATGTTCAGGTGGCCGAGGGCAGGCAGCACGCTGGAGAACATCGCCGGGATGATCGCGAAGTACTTCGCCACGTCGTTCGTGATGGAGAACGTCGTGAGCGCGCCGCGGGTAATCAGCAACTGCTTGCCGATCTCCACGATCTC
>JASHPR010000641.1 GCA_030038015.1 Streptosporangiaceae bacterium | reverse complement strand
TCGACGGGCCGGGCACCGTTTCCGCGACCCAGGGGCCGGGGATCGACGGGTCGATGATGCCCCCTTCCAGCCAGGTATAGCGGCCGTTCAGGATGCGCCGGGCCAGCGCCGTGTCGGCGGCGTCCGTGTTCTTCCAGAGCTGGCTGAACAGGTCGTCACACCGGAGCCTGGCCTGCGCACAGAACGCGTCGGCCAGGTCGAACGCGTTCCTGCCACGCCCGCCTGGCGCGTCGGCGGACGCGTCCATCTGGGCGCGCACGCAGGCCGCGCTCATCGCGAACAGCTCCGCGCCGATGTCGACGAGCCTGCCGAGGAAACCCTGACGGCGTTCCAGGCGGCCCTGCCACCTCGCCATGCCGTAGAACGTGGCGCGGGCCAGCTTGCGGCTCGCCCGCTCCACGTAGCGCAGGTGCGCCGCGAGCGGGCCGAACTCGCTGTAGGCCCGGGGCAGCTGCCCCTCGCCGGCCACCAGCGTGGGCAGCCACCGTGCGTAGAACCCGCTGGCCCGGGCGGCGGCGCGGGCCTTCCGCGCCGCCGGCAGGCCGGGCTCGATCACCTCGCCGGCCGCTCTGAGGTGGGCGTCGACCGCCTCCCGGGCGATGAACAGCCGCATGATCTCCGATGAGCCCTCGAAGATCCGGTTGATCCGCAGGTCCCGCAGCATCTGCTCGGCGGGCACGCCTCGCTCGCCCCGCGCGGCCAGCGAGGCCGCCGTTTCGTAACCCCGCCCGCCGCGGATCTGCACCAGCTCGTCGCCGATCTTCCAGGCCATCTCCGAGCAGTACAGCTTGGCCAGCGCGGCCTCGATCCTGATGTCCCGGCGCTTGTCGTCGGCCAGCTGGCTGGAGAGCTCCACGACCGCCTCGATCGCGTACCCGGTGGCGGCGATGAACGCGATCTTCGTGGCGACCGCCTCGTGCTCGCCGACCGGGCGGCCCCACTGCACCCGCTCGGCCGACCACTCCCGCGCGATCTTGAGCGCCAGCTTCGCCGCGGCGGCGCAGCTCGACGGGAGCGAGAGCCTGCCGGTGTTCAGCGTGGTGAGGGCGATCTTCAGGCCCTGGCCCTCCTCGCCGATCCGGCTGGACGCCGGGACCCGGACCTCATGGAACCTAGTCACGCCGTTCTCCAGGCCGCGCAGGCCCATGAAGCTGTTGCGCTGCTCGACGGTGATCCCCTCGGAGCTGGCCTCCACCACGAACGCGGTGATGCCGCCGCGGTGCCCCTCGCTCTTCGGCACCCGCGCCATGACCACAAGCAGGTCGGCGACCACGCCGTTGGTCGTCCACAGCTTCACGCCGTTGAGCACGTACTCGCTGCCGTCGGCCGACGGGACCGCCGTCGCGGCCAGCCGCGCCGGGTCGGAACCCACGTCCGGCTCGGTCAGCAGGAAGGCGCTGATCTCGCCGCGGGCGCACCTGGGCAGGTAGAAGCGCTTCTGCTCCTCGGTCCCGAACAGCGCCAACGGCTGGGGCACGCCGATCGACTGGTGCGCCGACAGCAGCGCCGAGACCGCCGGGGAGACCGACCCGACGATCATGAGCGCCCGGTTGTAGTACAGGTTGGACAGCCCGAGGCCGCCGTAGGCGACCGGGATTTTCATCCCGAACGCGCCGAGCGCCGCCAGCCCCGTGACGGTCTCGTCCGGGATCCGGGCTTCCCTTTCGATCAGGGGGCCGTTCACCGAGACTTCACAGAAGTCGCGCAGCCGGGCGCAGAACTCCTCGCCCCGCTGGGTCGCCTCCTCGGACGGGCGGGGATGCGGGCTGATCAGCCCGAGCCGGAAGTCGCCCAGGAAGAGCTGCTTCCCGAAGCTGGGCAGGGCCCACTCCGATTCTCTCGCCTGCTCCGCGACCTCACGGGCCTGAGCCTCGCTGACCTGCGCGCCTCGACCGCCATCCTGGTACTCACTCACAGCAGACCCCTCGCGTCGTCGGGTAGCGTCTTGGTTTTGCCCGGTTATGACCGGGCAAAACCAGGACAGTAACGCTGCACATGGGGTTACTGCCCGGTAGAGGCCGACGCTAACGCGTCAGACCCGGCCGAGGGCTTGACGCCCCGGCGGTGTCAGCCGGTGGCCTGCGGGGCCGGGCCGGACGCTACCCGTTCAGGTTCGGATTCAGGGTCCGGCATGTCGGCGCGGCTCACAAAGACCTGGGGGCTGATCTGGTGCAGCGCGGACAGCACGCTGACCAGGCCGTCATCTTGCGGCAGCTCGACAACGATCTCCCCGGTCGTCGAGGACCGGGCGCTGCGGCCGGGCAGCTCGCGAAGGCGCGCCGCCGGCTGCGCGGCCAGCACGTTGTTGAGCGCGTCGCGACTGCTCGGGTCGTCGGGAACCGCGATGCGGATTCTCCACAGGGGCATACGGAAGCTCCGTCCGTCAGCACTCATCTGTCGACTGTTCATCCGGACGGTTGCCGGCATGCTTCGGCGCCGTAACGACGACGTGAAATCGCAGTCAGACATCGGTCCGGTAGAAATTCAGGTAGGACCGCGACGGCGTCGGCCCGCGCTGGTCCTGGTACCGGGAGCCGTACACGGGCGACCCGTACGGGTGCTCGGACGGCGAGCTGCACCGGAACAGGCACAGCTGGCCGATCTTCATCCCCGGCCACAGCTTGATCGGCAGCGTCGCGACGTTGGAGAGCTCCAGCGTCACGTGCCCGGAGAACCCCGGGTCGATCCACCCCGCCGTCGAGTGCGTCAGCAGGCCCAGCCTGCCGAGGCTCGAGTTGTGCGTCGGGATGAACCCGGGCCCGGCCAGGAACTGGCCGGAAGGGCTGCTGACCTCGATGCAGCGCACCGGCCGCGGGCCGGCTTCGCGCACATCGACGATGGCCCGGGAGCTGTGGGCGTGCTCCCGCCAGGTGAACCTCACCCGGTACGACGGCTGCTGCTCCACGCCGCAGCGCGCCGTGGCCGTCTTCTGTTTCACGGGACGGCAGCTTAGCCCGGCGGCGAGCTCGGCGACCGCATCTGCGGCAGACTCGCTGGTGGTCACGAACTCGCACCGGCCGCCGCGGTCTGCTTTCCCGCCGGAGTCCAGCAGCCCCTGCAGCAGCGCCCGGCGCTGCTGCACGGACGACCGCAGCCAGGGCCCGGGCACGCTGTCCAGCAGGCCCGCCTGCACGCGTTCGCCGATCCGCCTGCCCAGCTCATATGGTTCGCCCGAGAACGCCTGACTTGGGTACCTGGCCGGGCCGGCCAGCGGGATGTGGTGGTTCCACTCACCCCCGGCCCGCAGCGATCTGGCGATCTCCGCCGTCGTCCGCACCGACCCAGGCCGGCCCCGCCGGCGTTCGGACCTGGTCCGGGTCTCCCAGCCGTGGGAAAGGTCGGCCACCAGGGACTGGCCGTCGGAGAACACGACCTCGCGGCATGGCCGCCCGAGCATGGCCGGTGTGGCTCCGACGACCCTGGCGGGGCGCCCGTGCTCGTCGAACACCTCGTCCCCGGGCCGGAGTTCGCCCATGGCCCGCCACCCGGCTGGGGTGGGGATCGGGGTGTCCACCGCGAGCGCCTTGCCCTCGAGCCGCCCGGCGAGGTCGTCCGGCAGGGTGACCACCTCATACGTGGAAGCCAGCACGAACTCCCCGGGATGCAGCACGAAGGGCTCCCGCCCGGCCGGCTCCACCAGCCTGGTCAGATCGGGCTGCTCCTCCGCCGGGTCGATGTGCGGGTACCGGTGGTTCTCGAAGACGCGGAAGTACCTGTCCAGCCGGACGTCGATGCTCGCAGGCTGGATGAGCTCGGGTGTGTACGGGTCCAGCTTCACCCTGCCCGACTCGACTTCTTTCTTGATGTCCCGGTCGGAGAGCAGCACCTTGGCAACCTATCGGTTCCGGTACGATGTCGGGACGGGCTCAACCCGGCCGCATGGTCCCCAACCTACGGCCAGCGCCGGCCGGCCCCGCAACGCGGGTGTAGTTCAATGGCAGAACGTCAGCTTCCCAAGCTGATAGTGCGAGTTCGATTCTCGTCACCCGCTCCAACGCGAAACGCCTGGTCACAGGCATGATCACGATTCTGCTTGGCCGCCATCGGGTTCATCCTGGTCTCTGCGTGCCCGTTGCGTGCCCGATGGCCCATCAGCGGTGCCCAGCTCCGTCTCGACGATCTCGCTCATGACGGAGGCGATGAGCCGGTCGCGCTCGGTGGTGCGGTGCTGGTAGATCAGCGCGGCGCGGGTGGTGCTGTGACCCATGTATGGCCGGTCCCCCGGCCTGCTTTAGTGACGGGAATAAGCTGATTGATGCCTGGCCACGGAAGCTACCATTCCGTGCTAAGCAGCCGGGCACAGATCCAGGGGAGCCGCCTCAGCCCGTGTTCCATTGCACCAGCTGGCACGTGGCCACCGAGTTGATCCCCCCAGTCTCCCCGGCGGCGTACGGGCCAACCGATGCCTGGCCGTTGCTGTAGTCGCCCCACGGGTCCTCGGTCCAGGTCAGCGTCTGCCCTGCGGTGATGAACGTGGGGGAACCGAACGGCTCGCTGTCAGAAGTCAGTTCCTGGCCCTCGGAGTAGAACGCCACAGAGAAGCCGATCACCTCGGCGGTCACCGAGGACGTGTTGGTCAGACTCAGCTGGTATGCCTCGGCCAGCTGATCGCCGGGGCCGAGCGCGGTCATGTCGCCGTGCAGGATGTCGGCCATCGAGTAGAACTCGGTGGTCGTCGTGTCCTCGATGCCGGTCACGCATTTGCCGGTGACCGTGGCCGCTGTCGACACTGGGGCGGGGGCGGCCGGAGGCGTGGTGGCCTGCGTAGTGACTGTAGGGGCAACTGCTGGCGCTGGTGATCCCGCCGGGCTCGCGCACCCGGCTGCTGCGGCCAGGATGACAGCGGCGACCGCGCAGACTGGTTTCACCGACCCTCCTGCGCAGGGCTCAGATCCATGGAGACGTTCTGGATCATGTACCAGCCTTCTTGCCCCCACGCTGGTGCAGCCGCAGTGGGCTACAGCGGGCCATCAAGCTCGCTGCGGGGGTCATCCTGATCAAGTGCTGCATCGCGCCGGATCGTCCGGCTTTTCGTGGGTCGAGACCGGAATCGTAGTCCTTCAGCGTACTGGCCCGCACGGAGATCAGAAGAGGTTGCCGGTGGCAGTAGCCGACCACCGCTCGCGCCATCGAATCGCGCGACCGAGTAACCAACTGAGTAACGATCACCACCGACAGCAGTGGACGCCAGCGGACATCGACGGACGGTGCTTCCCAGGTCACGCGCGCCGCAGCCCTGGCAGCCCGCACCACGACTTGGCTTCGGGACGAAGAGGCCATGAAGTTGATCACTGACCACCAAAGTTGACCACAACAGGACCGGACAAGAGCCGATCGGAACCGATGTGCGCTAGGCATCCTCCCAGGCGAGCGACTGCTCCCGACAACTCCGATGTAGTTTGCAAGCAGGGGATCAGTTCCATGATCGTGCCCGATACGTGCCCGATCGGTCGGACGACGAGGGCGTCTGGCGGATACTCACGGTCAGTACAAGATGTCGCCGACCTGCGGCGATGCTGGTCATAGCGCGTCGCGCGCTCATTCCCAAGCTGATAGTGCGAGTTCGATTCTCGTCACCCGCTCCACCGCGAAGGCCCAGGTCAGAGACGTTGCCTCCAGCCTGGGCCTTGATCGTTCTACGCGGTTCTGCGCCTTCGTGCCATTAACGTGCCATTAGCCCGCGGGGGCCAGCGTCCCGGCCTGGCCGTCGTTGCCACCGTCATGGCGGGATCGCTCGGCGTCGACGTGGGCATCGATGGCGTTCGTGATGGCGCTGTCGGCGCCGCGTGCCTCGTGCTGGTAGATGAGCGCGGCGCGTTCGCTGTCGTGACCCATCCGGGCCATCAGGTCGCGCAGGCCCGCGCCGCTGGCCGCCGCGAACGTGTTTCCCGTGTGGCGCAGATCGTGAAAATGCAGGCCTGGCGCCCCGATCGCGGCGACCGCCTGCGGCCAGGCCGCGAAGCGGTTGAAGTTGCCCCTGCGCAGCGGGCCGCCCCTGGCTCCAGGGAAGGCGAGCGCGCCTGGATCCGGCTTGACGAACACCGCCAGGTGGCGCCGAAGTTCCGGGAGGATCACGCGGGGGATGCCCACGACGCGGCGGCCGGCTTTGGACCGCTACCTCGCCCGCCCC
>JASHPR010000640.1 GCA_030038015.1 Streptosporangiaceae bacterium | reverse complement strand
CCGCGGATCGGTGGCGGCGCGCTGCGGGCCGGCGGCTGCCTGCCGGGGGCCGGCGGCGGGCACGCGATCGCCGACGGCCTCCCAGGACTGCGTCGACGTGACGTCGGCGGACGGGTCGCTCACCGCCAGGGCCGAGTAGCCAGGTCCCGCCGCCCCGGCCTCGCCGTAACCAGCCGCCGCGTACCCCTCGTCCAGGTACCCGGCCCCCGGGTACCCCGCGTCGGCGTACCCGGCGTCGGCGTACCCGGCGTCGGCGTAACCGGGGGCGCCGGTGCCGGGGTCCTGCCAGCCGTCACCGGGCCCGGAGCCGTGGCCGTTCCCGCCCTGCGGCAACCGGTTCCAGGCCGCGAACTGGCCGGGCGGGTAGAGCGGTGCCGGCTGCCCCGGCGCAGGCGGGAAGCCCCGGATCGGGCCCTTGCCCGCGGCGCCGCCCGGCGGCCCGTACCAGCCGGTCCCGGCCGGCGCGTTGTCACGCCCGGGTGCCCGGCCGCCGGAGTAGCCGGGCGCGAACAGCGACGCGTCGCCCCGCGCCTTCCCGCCTGCCGTGGCACCGCCAGTCCTGGCGCTGGCTGCCCGCACACCGCCGGCAGCCGGCCGGGCATCGGGCGGCGTGATCCGCCCGGACGTGCCATGCCGCCGGCCTGTCCCGCGCCCGGCGGCGTTCTCACCCGGGTAACGCATGCGGCGAGCGTATCGCTCCGCGAATGGCTTAGCCCCCGTCATGCGCTTTGTCCCCCGGCCGGCGCGGGCAGGCGCCCCCCGGCGCGGACCATCCCGGCCGCCGGCCGCCCCGGACGGCGGTGGCCGGCCGGTGTTCTGCCCTTACTTTGACCGTCATCGGTCGCGGCCGGTATTCTGCACAGGCGTCTGCGTGCACCGGCATGCCCGCGCGGCCCGCGTTGCGGGCAGGCGAGCGGCGGCCGGTGCCCCGGATTCCCCCCGCAGGGAGGACTGCCCCAGGCGGGGTCCAAGGTTTCAGTACTCACATGTGAAGGCCTACCACCGTGCGCACCTTCAGCCCGAAAGCCGGCGACATCCAGCGGCAGTGGCACGTCATCGATGCGTCCGACGTCGTACTCGGCCGCCTGGCCAGCCAGGCGGCGATCCTGCTGCGCGGCAAGCACAAGCCGATCTTCGCGCCGCACGTGGACACCGGTGACTTCGTGATCGTCATCAACGCGGATAAGGTCGCGATCAGCGGCAGCAAGCTGGAGGACAAGCGCGCCTACCGGCACTCCGGGTACCCGGGCGGGCTGCGCTCGGTCGCCTACCGCGACCTGATGGCCACCCGCCCCGAGCGGGTGGTCGAGAAGGCCGTCAGGGGCATGCTCCCGAAGAACTCGCTGGGCAGGCAGATGCTCCGCAAGCTCAAGGTGTACCGCGGCCCCGACCATCCGCACCAGGCGCAGCAGCCGGTGCCGTTCGAGATCACGCAGGTAGCCCAGGCCGGCTCCGGCCGCACCCCGGCCAAGTAGCCGATGGCGAAGTAAACGAGAAGGAAGCACGAGGAAGACATCGTGGCCGAGCCCACTGACGTGCAGGATGCCGAGACGGACGCAGGCGCTGAGCCAGAGGCCGAGCACCTGTCGGAGTACACGACGGAGACCGGCGAGGCGCCGGCTGCCGCCCCGGCCCGGCCGGCCGCGCGCAGGCCGGTGGTCACCGGCAGCGCCCTGGGCACCGGCCGCCGCAAGGAGGCGATCGCCCGGGTCCGTATCGCGGCGGGCACCGGGAAGTGGCTGATCAACGACAGGTCGCTGGAGGAATACTTCCCGAACAAGGTGCACCAGCAGCTGATCAGCGAGCCGTTCGTGACCCTGGGTGCAGAGGAGTCGTTCGACGTCGTGGCCCGGATCACCGGCGGCGGCGTGACCGGGCAGGCGGGGGCGCTGCGGCTCGGCATCGCCAGGGCGCTGACCCTCGTGGACCCGGAGAACCGCCCAAGCCTGAAGCGCGCAGGCTTCCTGACCAGGGACGCCAGGGTCAAGGAGCGCAAGAAGGCCGGGCTGAAGAAGGCCCGCAAGGCTCCCCAGTACTCGAAGCGCTGATCTCCGGCCAGCGCCGCCCCAGCGGAAGACCAGGAGCGGGTTCCCATGGGTCGTCTGTTCGGAACTGACGGTGTCCGAGGCGTTGCAGGCCGTGATCTGACGGCGCAGCTCGCCATGGACCTCGCCATCGCGGGTGCCGCGGTTCTCTCCGGCGCATCCACGGGCGCGTGCCTGCCAGCGCGCCCGAGGGCCGTGGTCGGCCGCGACCCGCGGACGTCGGGGGAGTTCCTCGAGGCCGCTGTCGTGGCCGGGCTGGCGAGTTCCGGTGTTGACGTGCTGCGGCTCGGCATCATCCCGACCCCGGCGGTCGCTTACCTGACCGACGCGCTCGATGCCGATTTTGGCGTGATGCTGTCGGCCAGCCACAACCCGGCGCCGGACAACGGGATCAAGTTCTTCGCCCGCGGCGGGCTGAAGCTGCCTGACGCGGCCGAGGACGAGATCGAGGGCAGGCTCGCCACCCGCCACGGGGGGATGCGCCCGGACGGGGCAGGCGGCGAACACGGCAGCCTGCCGGAACTCGGCTTCGGGCGGATCACCGACGCGTCAGGCGAGCAGGCGCGCTACCTCGACCACCTGCTGTACTCGCTGCCGGGCCGGGCGGGCAGCGAGCCCCTGGCGGGCATGCGGCTCGTGGTTGACTGCGCGCACGGGGCCGCCTACGATGTCGCGCCCCGGATGCTGCGCCGGGCAGGCGCCGAGGTCATCGCGATCGGGGTGGAGCCCGACGGGGACAACATCAACGAAGGCTGCGGCTCGACCAACCTGGCCGCGCTGCAGGAGGCCGTCGTGCGGCACGGTGCCGATGCCGGCATCGCCCACGACGGGGACGCCGACCGGTGCCTGGCGGTGGACTCCGACGGCCGCATCATCGACGGCGACCAGATCATCGCCGTGCTCGCGCTCGCGCTGAAGGACGCGGGCGCCCTGGCCGACGACACGGTCGTGGTGACGGTCATGTCCAACCTCGGCCTGCGGCTGGCCATGCGGGACGCGGGCATCTCGGTGGTCGAGACGCCCGTCGGCGACCGGTACCTGGTCGCCGCGATGCGGGAGGGCAAGTTCGTGCTCGGCGGCGAGCAGTCGGGCCACATCATCCTGCTCGACCACGCGACGACCGGGGACGGCCTGCTGACCAGCCTGCACCTGCTGGCGACCGCGGCGCGCAGCGGCCAGCCGCTCGGCGAGCTTGCCAAGGTGATGACCAGGTACCCGCAGGTCCTGATCAGCGTCCCCGGGGTGGACAAGGCCGTGGCGAGCAGCTCGCCCGAGCTCTCGGATGCGGTGCGGGCCGCGAAGGCGGAACTCGGCGACTCCGGCCGGGTGCTGGTGCGGCCGAGCGGAACCGAGCCGGTGGTGCGGGTCATGGTCGAGGCGGTCGACTCCGGCCATGCACAGCGCGTCGCCGACCGGCTGGCCGACACGGTGCGCAGCCTGGCCTGACGAAGACAGGCCGCCGGCCGTGCCGCGGCCGCGTACCTTACCGCAGATCCTGAACGGGTAGCCCAGGCAGCTCTGGCTGCGCCGCGCGTTCCCTGAGCTCGCGGTTTTCCCACCGGGTATCCCCACGATTTTCTCAGCAATATCCCCATAGAGCCCCACGCCAGATCGGTAACGTCATGGCCCCGCCGGACCGGAGGACGAGCAGGGAGGGAACGCGGGCATGGGCGGATTCAGGGTCGCAGATGGGCTGCCCGGCGCTGGACCCGCCGGCAACCGCTCATCCATCCAGCCGGCCGCCCCGGCGCGCGGAATCGCAGGCGGGGCAGGCGATTCGCGGCGCTATCGCGGCACGCAGCGCTCATGCTCGGCCGCTGTGGGTAGATTTCCTCACCCTGATGACGGATGTTCCGGGCTAACGCAGGTGGCACAGTTTTATCTCGCGTGCCGCGTCGCGCGTGATGACCACCCAACCGCCAGGGGGAACCGCAGTGTCCGTACCCGAGCTTGCGCGGCCGGTGCGCTGATGAGCAGCGGCATGGCCCGTGTGACCGGGAGCACGCCGGCGGTGGTGCTGAAGTTCGACCCGAACGTCATGCACCACGGCGGCCTCGGTGTCATCCGCAGCCTAGGGCGTATGGGCGTCCCGGTCTACGGGGTGCACGAGGGACCGTGGGCGCCCGCGGCGCATTCCCGCTACCTGCGGGGCCGTTTCTTCTGGCAGCCGGACCCCGAGGACACCGAGCGCGTCCAGGCCGGGCTGCTGCGCCTTGGCGAGCGGATCGGCCAGCCTGCCGTGCTGGTGCCGACCGACGACGCGGGCTCGATCTTCCTGGCCGAGCACGGGGACCGCCTGCGAGGGCACTTCCTGTTCCCCGACCCGCCCCGGGACCTGCCGCGGCGGGTGGCCGGCAAGTACTCGCTGCACGAGCTGTGCCGCGAGGCCGGCCTGCCGAGCCCGCAGGCGGCTGTGGTGGAATCGCTCGCCGCCGCGCGGGGGTTCGCCGCCGACGCGGGCTTTCCCCTGATCGCCAAGCTGACGACGCCGTGGGCTGGCGGCCACGGGGGGCTCCGCAGCACATCGATCCTGGCCGACGCGGGCCAGCTCGACGAGACCTACCGGGCCTGTGCCGAGGCGGGCGCCGGGCTGATGCTGCAGGAGTTCATCCCCGGCGGGCCCGGGCAGGACTGGTTCTTCCACGGCTACTGCGACGCCAGCTCGACCTGCCGCCCGGCGTTCACCGGGGTCAAGGAACGGTCCTACCCGGCGCACGCCGGGCTGACCTGCCTCGGCCGCGCCGAGGCCAACACCGAGCTCAGCGGCCAGGTCACCGGGCTGCTGAAGCGCCTGGGCTACCAGGGGATCCTCGACCTCGACCTGCGCTTCGACCCCAGGGACGGGCAGTACAAGCTGCTGGACTTCAACCCCAGGATCGGCGCGCAGTTCAAGCTCTTCCGCGACGCGGCGGGCACCGACGTGGCCACGGCCTGCTACCTGGACCTCACCGGCCAGCCCATCCCCGAGAGCGAGCAGGTGGCCCGCAGGTTCGTGGTGGAGAACTACGACCCGATCGCCGCCCTCAGCTACTGGCGCCGCGGCGAGCTCGGCCCCGGGAGGTGGCTCGCGTCCCTGCGCACGGTCGACGAGACCGCCTGGTTCGCGCGGGACGACCTGCGCCCGTTCGGGCTGATGTGCGTGCGCATGGGCTGGCGCATCGCCACCCGGCCGCTTGGCCTGCCCCAGGGCAAGGCCCCGGCAGCAGATTTCCGTTTCTCCGGTGGCCGCGCCGCTGCCGGATCCGGCCGGCGCGCACCGCGCTCACGGCAGGGCAGCCCGGTTAGCCAGATACAGACCGCGCGGCCAACGCAGCCGCGATCGCGCAAGGAGGGGACACGAGTATGAGCGACGCCGTCGAGGTGGCGATAGTCGGGGCCGGGCCGTACGGGCTCTCGCTCGCCGCGCACCTGCGGAAGGCGGGCGTGAGCTTCCGTCAGTTCGGGCTGCCGATGCAGCTGTGGCGGGACTTCATGCCCGAGGGCATGTTCCTCAAGTCGCAGGGGTTCGCGTCGAACCTGTCCGACCCGGACCACACGCACACGCTTGAGGCCTTCTGCAAGGCGACCGGCCGCCCCTACGCCGACTACGGCCTCCCCGTGCCGCTGGACACGTTCGTCGCCTACGGCCAGTGGTTCCGCGCCGAGCTCGTGCCCGACATCGACGAGGTGCTGGTCACCGGCATAGCCAGGGCCGGTGACGGATTCGAGGTCACGCTGGCGACCTCCGAGCAGGTCAGGGCGCGCAAGGTGGTCGTGGCCATCGGCGTGGAGCCCTTCGCGTACGTCCCGGAGCCGCTGTCGGCACTGCCCGCGTCGGTGTGCACGCACGCCTCCGCCCACACCGACCTCGGGGTGTTCAAGGGCCAGGAGGTCATCGTGGTCGGAGCCGGCCAGTCCGCGCTCGAGTCGGCCGCGCTGCTGCACGAGAAGGGCGCCAGCGTGAAGCTGGCCGCCAGGGAGAACGTCATCCGCTGGAACGGCGTGCCGCTGGCCCTGGACCGGCCCCTGCTGCAGCGCCTCAGGGAGCCCGAGTCCGGGCTCGGCTCGGGCTGGGCGACCTGGTTCTACTCCAACCACCCGGGCGCGTTCCGGCACCTGCCGCGGTCTACCCGGGTCTACCGGGCACGAACCGCGCTCGGCCCGGCCGGGGCGAGCTGGCTGCGCAGCCGGGTTGAGGGGCAGTTCCCGACCCTGACCGGCCTGTCGGTCGCATGGGCGAGAATGCAGGACGGCGGCGCGCGCCTCGGCCTGACCACGGAGGGCGGCGCCCAGCGCGAGCTTGCCGCCGACCACGTGCTCGCCGGCACCGGCTACCGCACCGACATGACCCGGTTGCCGTTCTTCGGCGAGCAGATGCTCGCCGGTTTGCGCAAGGTGCCAGGCACCGGCAGCTCGGCCGTTGACCGCGATTACCAGACGTCCGTCCCCGGCCTCTACGTCATGGGCCCCGCCGTCGCCCAGACCATGGGGCCGGTCATGCGCTTCGTGTTCGGCTCGGAGCACGCCGCCACCACCGTGGCCCGGCAGCTCACCGGCGGCCGGGCGGCCGGCCGGTCCCGGACAGCAGTGGCGGCGACCCGGTAATGACTGCTGATCATGGGCAGCGCGGCGCGGACACCGGCCCACTCGGGCGGGTCCCGGCCGCGCGGCCGGCTGACGGTGCGCAAGGCCCGGAGGGCCGGGGGCAGCGCCCGGAAAGCCCAGGGCCCAGCCCGGAAGGTCAGGGGCCCAGCCCGGAAGGTCAGGGGCCCAGCCCGGAAGGTCAGGGACCCAGCCCGGAAGGTCAGGGACCCAGCCCGGAAGGTCAGGGACCCAGCCCCGAGGACCTGTGGCCGAGCCCGGAGGACCCGTGGCAGCGACCGGGTCGGTGGCAGCGACCGCGCCAGCGGCTGCGCTCGCCTCGGCTGGGCCGCTCGCCTCGGCCGGCGGCCCCGGCGCAGCGGGCGGGCCGGATCGCGGCGGTCGTCGCACTGCCGCTGGCCGATGTCCTCGCCCTGGCCACGGCGGTAGCCGTGGCCGGGCGGCCGGGTGTTATCACCACGGCCTACGCGCTCGCCGTCCTCGGCATCCTGGCGGTCAGCGGGCTGCACCGGCTGCGGATCTGCCTGCGCGTGGCCGACCAGGCCGGGCGGATCCTGACCGCGGCGGCGGTGCCGCTGCTGATCCTGCTGCCGTGGATGCCGGCCGCCTTCGCGGCCCGGCAGGCACTGCTGTCAGCCGGCCTGGTGATCGCGTTCCGGGTCGCGGTATCCGCGGTGCTGCGGGCCGCGCGC
>JASHPR010000639.1 GCA_030038015.1 Streptosporangiaceae bacterium | reverse complement strand
TGAGGTAGCTCTCGGCCAGTTCGCAGCTGCCGCCGGTATACCCGGCTCCGAGCTGCTGTGCGATGTCCACGGCCTTGTGCGAGCCGATCCACGCGACCAGCAGCAGCCGCCGGAAGAGGACGAACGTCCATATCTCCGCCTCGTCGGCGGCCGGCAGCTCTCCCGCCCGGCGGTAGCCGGTGAGCCAGGCGTCGATCAGCGCCGGGACCCGCGGCTCGTGCTCGAAGAAGCTCACCGAGGTGCCGGCGTCGTACAGGTACCAGCCGAAGCCGCAGTCGTCGAAGTCGATCACGCTCACCCGGCCGCCGTCGTCCACGAGGAGGTTGGCCAGGCGGGTGTCGGCGTGGATCAGCCCGTAGCGGCCGGGGCCGGCGCCGAAGGCGGCCAGCCGGGCCCGCAGGGTGGCATCGAGACGGCCGAGCACCTCCCGTTCCTCGGCGCCCACCCCGATGCCGTCCTGCCACCGTCCCCAGCGCGCCAGGCCCCCGAACGCCGCGTCGTAGTCCCAGTGGAACCTGGTGAACCCCGGGGGGCGCGGCCACTCCCGCGCGTGCCGGTGCATCCGGGCGGTGATCTCGCCGAGCTCGGCGAAGTGCTCCACCGAGTCGTCCACGGGCTCGGTGCCGGGCAGGAACTCGAACCGCACGCAGCTGCGCCGGTCACCGCTGCCGGCGTCGGTCACCGTCACCACCCGGCGGCCGTCGGCGGCGGCCAGCACCCGGGGGGTGCGCACCCCGGCCTCGGCCCGCAGCGCATCCATCCAGGCAAGCTCGGAGGCGATCTCCCCGTCGGTGTGGTAGCCAAGCCGGTGCACCCGCAGCACCGAAGGCCCGGCGTCCGGGTCATCGACCAGGTACGTGGCGTTCTCCGAGACGTTCAGCAGCCGCACGGCGGCGCCGGGATGGCAGCCGTACGCGGCCAGCGCGGCCTGCGCGCACCGGGTGACCCGGTCCAGCACGTCGCCGCCGCCCGACAGGTCGTGAAGCTCCATGCCGGTCATCCCGCCCGCCCCGCACGCTGCTCCCGGCCCTGCACCGCGCCGAGCACGGCCGCGATCGCCTGCTGTGCCCGCAGCACGTCCGGCGCGGCGCCGCTCATGTAGACGCGCCCGGCAACACCGATCATCGACACGTCCACCAGGGTGACGCCGGGCGCGGCCCGCTCGGCCTCGTTCGCGGCGACGGCGGCGAACAGGGCCGGCGCCACCTCGCACACGAGCAGGGTGTCGCCGGGGATCACCATGGAGCCGCCGCGGTTGCGGTTGATGATGACCGCCTGCCGGTCGGTGACGTCGTCGATGACGTCGGAGAAGAGGATCTCCGGCTGGAGCTGGTCCGACGCGTCGGCGCGCAGCCCGGCCAGGATCGCCTGCCCGGCCCGCTCGACGTCCGCGAGGTCCGGGCCGTGCACCTCGAGCACGCCGAACTGCCGCTCGACGAACAGGATGCCGGGCTCCACACCCGGCACGGCGCGCAGCGCCAGGTCGGTGACCCGCTCGATGGCGAGCGCCGGCGCCACCTCGACGATGAGCGAGTGCTCCCCCTCGGACGGCGGGTAGCCCCTGGCCCGGGTCGGGGTGCCCAGGTACGCGGCGAACTGCCGCTGCAGGTCCCGGACGAGCAGGTAGACGCGCAGTTCCGGGGCGGCGGGCGCTGGCCGGGCCACGCCTACTCGCTGCGGATCGTGAAGTGCTTGCCGAGCTCGGTGTGCGGGCGCGGGATGACGTGCACGGACACCAGCTCGCCGACGCTGGTTGCGGTCTCGGCCCCAGCCTCGGTGGCGGCCTTCACCGCCCCGACGTCACCGATGATCGTGACCGCCACCAGGCCGTCGCCCACCTGGTCACGGCCGACGATGGTCACGTTGGCCGCCTTGACCATCGCGTCGGCCGCCGCCAGCGCGGCCACGTACCCTTTCGTCTCGATCATTCCGATCGCGTTATCCGCCATTGCCGGTTCTCCTCTTCTTCGGGCCATCCGTGGCCTTGTTCTTCGGGCCATCCGTGGCCTTGCTGCCGGACGGCTCGTCGACCGAGCCGATGATCAGCGCGTCGATCGGCGGCGGCGGGCCGGAGAACCAGGCGGCCGCCACCGAGCCCTGCGCGACCAGCACCCGTTCCCCCAGCCCGCTGCCGAGCACGTCGAACGCCACGAGCCGCTGGCCGGTCCCCTCCGCCTCGACCTCGAGGAAGGCGCCGTTCGGGATCTCCGCCAGCCGGCGGGTGGACCATACGTTTCCCACCACGGTCGCGGTCAGCATCACCGTTCCCTCTCGATCTCGACCCCGGCAGCCCGGGCGCGGTCACGGGCGAGCGGGGTCAGCACGGCACGGCGGCCGAGCACCAGCCGGGCGCCCGCCCTGGCCGCCTGGGTGACCATGGCCTCGGTCACTGCTCCCTTGTCGATCCGGTGGGCCGGCGGCGCGGAGCCCGGCAGGGCCGCGGCCGCCAGCCGGAACCGGAGCCGGCCGGACCGCAGCGCGTCGCGGTGCTTGGGGTTCTCGAACAGGTGCAGCAGGCGCCGGACGAACGCGGCGAGGTCGGCGTCCGTCCGCAGGCTGACCGTCTCCACCGACCGCGCGTCCTCGCTCACCGGGTACGCGAGGCCAGGCTGCGCCATGCCCGGGCGGGCCGCGCCGGGCTGGGCCGCGCCGGGCTGGGCCGCAGCGATCTCAGCCGCGCCGGGCTGGGCCGCGCCGGGCTGGGC
>JASHPR010000638.1 GCA_030038015.1 Streptosporangiaceae bacterium | reverse complement strand
TTAGCAGGCCGGGACGCCCGGCCGGCAGCCTCGGTCCTGCCCAGCATCGGGGGCTGGGTACCGGATGGTGCATGGGTCAGGGGCCAGTAGGGTTGTTCTGTCTGCTGGGCACGCCCGGAGGGCCGCCTGGTGTACGTGCTGGTGTACGTGCGCCGCGCGCGGGGTGACAGGCTGGCCAGAGCACTTGCGGGAGCGGCAGGCTCTCGCCGTGGTGGCAGGCGCTGGCTCCGAGACGAAGAAGGTCAAGATGGCGCAGGGCACGGTGAAGTGGTTCAACGGCGACAAGGGCTACGGCTTCATTGCCGTCGAGGGCGGTCCGGATGTTTTCGTACATTTCAGCGCGATCACCGGTGGCGGCTACCGGAGTCTTGAGGAAGGGCAGAAGGTCGAGTTCGACATCAGGCAAGGCCAGAAGGGACCCCAGGCGGAGAACGTCAGGGTCATCGGCTGACGCATCGGTCCGGGTCACCTTCCCGGGCGCTGCGCGATTCCCGGTCCGGGCGCGGGGTATCGGCTCTGGCCCCGTTCCGGGTGGTGACCGGGTGGCCCGCGGGGATCTCCGGACAGTGGGCCGCAGGCATCGGCCCACCCGGATCCCGGTCGTTCTCTGCGCTGGTAGAGCTGCACGTCTGGATCTGGCCGCCGGACGGCGGGGCTGCCGGCAGTCAGCGGTGCGGAACGGGAGCGGCCGGTAGCCCGCCGCCGGGGTGACGGCATCATCGACAGGAGTGCGCGGAGCGTGGCGCTGAACCCGGATGCCTCGTCCAGCCGGCCGATCACGGCCTCGATCAGCTCGTCGTCGAGCTCTGCGGTGGTCGATCCATCGGTGACGGCCGTACGCGCGCCGGCATGCCGGACCTGCGGGCCATGAACCGCATCCTGCTGCGGCCGACTGGGGTCGGCGCCGGTCCTGGTCAGTCAGCCCACTGGGCCCGGAATTGCCGCCAGTCCGGATTCTCGGCCAGGAATCGCCGGGCGTGCGTCTCGGCATGCTCCCGGTCTCCGTGATCTGACCGTCGTTCTTGACCCGGCCGACCGGGCCGCTGAACTCTCCGGGAACACCTCCCGCAGCACGGCGGCCTGGATGAGATTGCCCGCGAGTTGCATGCCATCTACTTGCAGCTTGATCGTCTAGGGGTACTTGAGCACGTGAGAAGTCAATCAGGGTCGTTGAACGTCAGCTGGAGAGCGCTGGGGCTGCTGTACTTTCCTGCTGTACTCGCCTCAGTCGGCAGGGATCTGTAAACACGCTCTGGCGTGCTGTGACAGTAGCAGGCATTGGACACGATCATGTTCCTGGCCGATGCCCTCTTGCGCTGTAAGCGCCAGCAACTTGATAACTCAAGAGTGTGAGGCTAGTACCGAGTGCCCGGAATCCCGTTGCGCTGAGCAGCCATGGCTTGACTGGCGAGGATGTCACGTAGCTCGCGCGTGATGCTGTCCGGGTACCGGTCAAGAGTCGCTTCAAGATCGTGCCGTTGGGCTGGGGTGAAGTACGTGGCCAGCTGGCGCTCTAGCTCAGCACGCCGCTTGCGGTCCTCTTCCGGGAGGGCAGGGATCAGCGGGGCGGACAGCAGGAACAGGAGTCCGGGGAGGAGAACCACACCGGCCGCGGTGTCGCGCAGCATGATGCCGACCACCGTCAGCACCGCCCCGGCCAGCACCAGCCGCCCGCGCAGGCCGCGGATAAGGCACATCAGGCCCATTATCGTGAGCAGCGCGCACGTACGGATACCCCGGCGGAACGGCCTAGTGCGTACGAGCGGGGTGACCCTCGGGGCACCGTACCGGCCGACTGGACCGGCCGACGAACTCCACACCACGAGGTCTCGCCGATGCCTTCGTAGTCTCATCGCAGCCTCCTGCACCCGGCTCCGTGCTGCGTGTCATCGATGGTACCCCTCTGTGCCCCTAAGGGTATGCCGCGGGCAGGCTAGATACAGCTCGCAAAAAGGCCCGATAGTCATCAATAACTTCGTCTGAGATTCAGTGAAACGCCAATGCACCCCCGCGCTGCCAGTCTTCGGCATGCGTCGACTCGGGAGTCGACCTTCCGCTTTTCAGGACGAAGGATGACCGTACACGACCGACCATGGTGGTCTATAGGCCCTGCTCAGTGCCCAGTAATGGCCTTCGATGGACTCAGGTGTACGAACATGTATGAGACTAGAAAAGAGACTAATCGCTTGTTCGTCACTTGCGGCGAGAGGCAGGTCCAAACGATCTGACCTTCCGCTTCTTAGGCGGCTTCGCGGGTCTAGGTGACTCCATCATCGTCCGTTTGAACGAGGTCAAGCCTCAGATGCCCTTCTCTTAGTGAGTGGCATCGTTTTCCGGCGGCTTGCTCCAATGCTCCTGCATCCGTGCGATCGCGTCTGCCTTGCTCATCTTCGCTATCTCAGCCTCGCTGAGGCCGAGGCGGGTGATGAGCAGGTGAACCAGATCGGCGGGAAGGGCCTCTTCGGGCACCTTGCGTTTGCCCCGGTTCGGCTTAACCTTGTCCCGTACGCATGCCCAGAACTCTGCTTCGTTGACATCGAGCTGGTCCTTCAGGATGTGGGACCATATCGACTTTCCATAAGTAGTCCGGTCGGGCGGATGCGAGATCCGGGCTCGCAGGATGCGTCCGTCGTGAAGATGAAGTTCATACGTGACATGGTGCGTGCCAGTTCTGCCTCGAGAATCGCGCACCGGCTCCCACCCTTCCGTCGTGCAGAAGGTCTCATGATCACTACGGGTGGGAGCTGGCCATGTCACCGTGCTGAGCCTCTCAGCCAGTCGCGTAGCTGGTCGTCATCGCTCAGGCTGACAAGCTGGACGATTCCCCAGTTTTCGCTGTGGTTCGGGGCGTGCTGCAGCCGGTCGTGCCAATCCTGGGAGTATTCGCGAAGCGCGAGAGCTAGTTCGTCGATCGCCTCGTCGAAGGTGGCACCATCGGCAGCGACCGGCAAGCCTGGGATGAACGCCGACCAGCCATCCTCCTCGTGGACCACCTGGGCAGTTGATGGCACGACAGTAGCCAGGAAGTGCCGCAGCTTATCAGCATCGAGGACCACCGCCTGTCGGTGTTCGCGCCGTACGGTTACCAGGCGGCCGCTCTCTGCGGCATCGAGAACTTCCTTTAGATGTGCGCGGGCTTCAGAGTAGCTGTCGTAGTGAACGGCAGGCATGAGAGGTCCTCCGTGGTGGGGTCGTACTGAGGTCAGTAAACATGACGTCTTGACGTACGTCAAGTACGTAAGGTACTCATGTAGCCTGACATTCCTAGCAAGTGTGGCGTTCCCGGGCATTCAGCTGTCAGGGCTCACCCACTCGTTCCGGCGATCTCATATGACTGCGGACGATCTACGCCACACCATGCCACGACCCCTGCTGCTCGCAGCCGTCCCAGTCCATGTCGTCGCCGCCTGGCTTGGCCACGCACCCTCCGTCACACTGAGCGTTTACGCCCATGTGATCAGCGACCAGCTCACGGGGTTGAGCTCGGGGGCGTAGCCGGGCAGCCGCACCTCGGTCAGCCAGTCGAGGTGAGCCTCGATGAAGCGGCGCATCGCGGCGCTGATGTTGGTGTTCAGATTGTCCCAGATGAGAATGACCGGGGCATGCAACTGGTTGTGCGCGGCGGCGATCAGGCCGGCGTAGTCAGCTTCGGATATCGAGCGGCGCTCGCCCTTGCGGCCGCGGTGAACGCGGGCCCGGTAGAACAGGCGGCCCCGCTCGCCGGGCTTGAGGCAGACCAGCCCGGCAACCGATACCCGGCCCGAGCCCTTGCCGGACACCCGGGCCACGGGGGTGCGGCCGCGCGGTGCCCAGGTCCGCGCCTTCGGCGGGCGCAGGTTCTGCCCGGCCTCGTCCTCGAAGCAGATCCACGCCGTGGTCGCCGCCGCTAGCCTCGAACCTTCGCCCAGGTCACCGCGCGCCACGCGGCGATCTTCGCCTCGTCCCGCCCGGCGGCCCGGTGGACGGGGACCTGCGGGGCGTAGCCGATCCGGTGCAGCAGGTACGAGACCCCGCGCAGCGTGTACCGGACATGGAACAGCCGCCCGATCAGTGTCGCGACCCGGGCCAGGGTACGCAGCCTACGTCCTGATACTTGTGCTCGGCTTGCGACGAGGTGAAGCCCTCGGCGTCACTTGGAATGATATCCGTGCCCCTGCCGCCGAACTCCACATCAACTGGCAGCTGCAGCCGTCGGCCGCAACTTGCTGCACTCAGACACCAAAACCGAGGGCTCAGCGGCGGTGCTCCCACTGCCGGACGTCTGCCTGACTGCGCTCAAGATCCGGCGCGAACAGCAGAACCAGGCCAGGGCCGTGGCCGCCGAGGCATGGCAGGACTTCGGCCTGGTCTTCACTACCCGCTGGGGAACGCCTATCGAGCCCCGCAACTTCAGCCGCAGCTTCGACGCCAGATGCGCCAAGGCAGGTGTTCGCCGCATCCGGGTTCACGACACCCGGCATACATGCGGGTCGCTCCTAGCAGCGCTCGACGTTCACCCGCGCGTCGCCATGCAGATCCTCAGGCACAGCAAGATCAGCAGCACCATGGAGATCTACACCTAAGTGCCCGACGCCAGGACCAAAGACGCCTTGCGGCGGCTGGGAGACAGCCTCGCGTGACAGCTACTGCTGTACTTTCGTGCTGCACGGCCCTTGAACGATCTTCATTTCAAGGTCAGAACATGCCTCTAACCTGCGGTGGAGCTAAGGGGACTTGAACCCCTGACCTCTTGCATGCCATGCAAGTCAAACAACCTACCTGCCAGGCTCTCAGCGCCTCCTGCCTGCGAACTTAGTGCGCTGGCGTTCCCTCGAGTACCTGCTCGTGACTCGGTGATGGCTGTCCATTTGGCTGTCCGTTGCATCCTTCCCACAGGCAATTCGAGAACTCGAATCCCCTTGCGAATAACGTAGCGCCGCCATAGGAATCCTGTCGTGGCCGGGACCTCCGTCGCGCCGCCACGCGAGCTGGTTATCCACAGTCCGGGGGCGCGTGCCCAGCCGGTGCCCCGGGTGGGGTATAGCACAGCCCCTGCCGCCGCCCGCGGCCCGGACCGCCACGCGGCAGCCGAAGAAGACCGTCGTGCTAGCGTCGGCTGCGAACCCCGGTCGTGAAGCGGGTGTGAGACCTGACCAGTGGAGGTGCCAGATGGCCGAGCACCCACCGCCCCCTTGGCGAATGGTGCTGACCCACTTCATCGTCTCGGACGATGTCGAGCGCTCCAAGCGCTTCTACACCGAAGTACTCGGCGGCACGGTGGAACGTCCGGGAGACCCGGTCAATGTTGCGCTAGCCAACAGCTGGATCGTCATCAATGGCGGCGGAGGGCCGACCGACGACAAGCCCACGGTCATCCTGGAGACGCCGCCTGATCCCGACCGGGTCAGCAGCTTTCTTAATATCCGGGTTACCGACATCGATGCCGTGTACGCCGAGTGGAGCGCCCGGGGTGCTCAGTTCCTGACGCCGCCGAAACAGCACCCGTACGAGAAGCGCTGCTACATCCGCGACCCCGACGGCCATCTGATCGAACTGGGGCAAACCACCGACCCCGAGGGGGACTGGACGCCCGCTCACTGGCCATCGAGCAGGCCCGCCGAGAAATCCGAGTGAAGGCCGAGATCACCGGCGAATCCCTCACATCGACGGCGGCCAGCCCCCGGACACTAGCCTCGATCCACCACGTGGCGCTGAGGAGTTCGGATCGGCGGGTACCGCGCCCAGGTGACCATCGGCGGCTTATCGCCGCTGCTTGCCGAACCCGACTGCACCGTGACATGCGACGTCTTCGCCCTGCAACCTGGCCAATAAGAACCGCTGATCAGCCGTTCGGTGCGTTCCCGATCTTCCAAGCCTTTGATATCCCTGCGCGGACCGGACGGGACGCAATCGGGCCGCGGCGCGCTCAGCGATGGAGGACCGCCATGGAGTATCTCGTCACGATGACAACTCATGTTCCGGACGGGACATCGGAGCAGGCGGTCGACGACGTCCGCGCCCGCGAGGCCGCACATTCGCGTGACCTGGCCGCAGAGGGCCAGCTGCTGCGGTTGTGGCGCCCGCCGCTGCAGCCGGGTGAATGGCGCAGCCTCGGCCTGTTCGCCGCCGCCGACGCCGGCCAGCTCCAGCAGACCCTGGCTTCCATGCCGCTCAAGATCTGGCGAACCGACCAGGTAACGCCGCTCGCGCCGCACCCCAACGACCCGGGCCCGAGCACCCGGCCAGGCCGGTCAGGCGCCGAATTCCTGGCCGCCTTCGTGGTCACGATCCCGGATGGCACGCCCCGCCAGGCCGTGGAAGACGCCGAGGCGCGCGAGGCCGCACGCGCGCGCGAACTCGCTGACCAGGGACATCTCGAGCGGCTGTGGTCACTTCCGGGTCAGGGACGCGCTCTCGGGTTGTACCGGGCCAGGGACGGCGCGGAGATGGAAGCCATCGTGAAAGCGCTCCCGCTCGACCCGTGGATGACGACGGAACTCACGCCGCTCACGCCTCACCCGAGCGATCCCGCGACCATGAGCAGCTGAGAACGGAGAAAGCCATGACCGAAACGGAGCAGAAGGTAGCCATCATCACGGGCGGCTCACAGGGAACCGGCGCCGGCCACATAGGCCAGGTCAGCGACATCATCCTCCTTGAGCCGCCGTTCATCACCGGGCGTTACGCGGCTAAAGGGACGGGCGAGGAGCCGGAAAGCCTGCTGTCTGCGGACTGCGCAGTTAACGGACCCGGGCTCGCAGGAACTTCCCGATCTGCTCGGTGGCTTGGGCTGCCTCGGGGGTGCCGAGCAGGAGCTGGTAGACGTGGGGCAGGCCCTCGCCGATCTGCAGGGTGACGTCGACTCCGGCTTGGGCTGCTGCTGCGGCCAGGCGCTCGGAATCGCTGAGCAGCAGGTCGGCCGTGCCGACCTGGATAAGCAGCGGCGGGAGCCCGGTCAGCGGGGCGAACAGCGGCGAGGCCAGGGGCGTTCGGGGGTCGGTCCCGGCCAGGTAGTCGGAGGCGAACTGGCGGAGCATGGCGGGGGTGGAGATCGGGTCCTGATCGGCGCGCTCGGTCATCGAGGCCCCCGAGCTGGTCAGGTCCACGGTCGGGGACATTAGCACGGCGGCCGCCGGCAAGGCGTCCCCGGCGTCACGGG
>JASHPR010000056.1 GCA_030038015.1 Streptosporangiaceae bacterium | reverse complement strand
GCACCTTCGACCTCTTGTCGGGTGTCACGGCGATCTCGGCGCGCGATGCCTGGGCGGTGGGCGGCCAGGGGCTCATGTCAGGGACCACGGCGAAGACGCTGACCGAGCGCTGGAACGGGACCAGCTGGAAGGCTGTGGCGAGCCCGAGCCCATCAGCCGCCGGGAACGAGCTCGACGGAGTCGTGGCGCTCTCGCCGGGCAGCGTCTGGGCTGTCGGCGGGGCTGATGTGACGTCCGTCTCCGGCCCTGCGGACACCCTCGCCTTGCACTGGAACGGCACGGCGTGGTCCCGGGTAGCGACCCCGGACCCCGGCACCTTCAACGTCCTGAACGGTGTCGCGCGGATCCCTGGTACGAGCCGGCTGTGGGCGGTGGGAGCCCAAACCACAGGCACGCGCATAACGCCGCTCATCCTGAGCTGGAACGGCGCCCGGTGGACCGCCGTGAGCAGTCCTGCCGTGGCCATGGGAGCGCTGCTGGGGGTGGACGCGCTCGGAGCGGGCGACGCCTGGGCGGTGGGGCATGCAGCCACGGTGCCGCTTGTCCTCCACTGGAACGGCACATCCTGGTCGCGCGCCCGGCTGCCCACGGCGGCGGGCGCGCTCTTCGGCGTCGCGGCCCGGTCGGCGACCGATGCATGGGCGGTCGGCGAAGGATTGATCATGCGTTGGAACGGCACTTCGTGGAGCATCGTGCGGTGGCCGCGCCCAAGCTACGGGTACCTGAGCGGGACCGCCGTCACGACGACGCCCTCGGGCTGGACCGCATGGGCGGTCGGCTCCTGGGGGACGGGCCAGCCGCTGGTCCTCGCCCGCTGCGGCTAGGGTTCCCGGAACCAACGCGGCGCTGCTAGCTGATGGTGTACTCTCTGTTAGCACATAGGTCGCGCACGTAACTGTGTCGATTTCGCAACTTCGGTTGTGAGCTGAACCAGGAGCTGCTATCTATGACAAATCCGTACATCTGCACCATCAGTTACTGGCTGCTCGGCAGGGATAGCAATTATAGGAGAGTGGGTGGGTGGCTGCAATCCAGCTCGAGGGCGGACAAGTGAATTGGCGCAAGGCTCGGCGTAGCGTGGGCAATGGTGCCTGCGTCGAAGTTGCGTCGCTTAAGGGAAAGATCCTTGTCCGCGACTCCAAGAATCCCAATAGCCCGGTAATAAGTTTTTCTGTCTACGCATGGCAAGGTTTTCTGAGCGGAACAAAAGCTCAGTAACGTCTGTGAACTTAGTGATGGGGCCTCGGTCGGGCGGGGCCGCATCGCTTTTGTGCTCTCCGGGACCCGCTTGACAACCACGGCTGTAATGGAATCGCATTCCTTAGGCGCCAAAAAGGTCTTACGGTCCTGCATATTATTATGGCGAGGCTGTAATATGTATAACCCTCTGGCAGTGCTGCTACAGGACCTATTCAACCTGAGTTGCTTAGGATCGGTTTGGCGACCTGATGCTCTCTCATTGCTTCCGTCAAGAATTCGGCTGAGTCTTTTGCACTCAGCGCGATACTCTGCAACTGCCTGAAGACCTCCTGGTACCTTTTGAGATCCTCGGTCCGCTCAAGAAAGAGAAACCCTATCAACCCTTCAACGTATACGCCGCCAGGAGTTGGGTCTGGAAGTTCGAGAATTGTGAAGTTACTCTCCAGCGCGGGATGGTATCCGCGTTCGTACGGAAGAATCTGCACCACCACATTCGGCAGAGTTGAAGTATCGAGGATCTTGCCCAACTGCGCCGCCATGACCGCGCGCCCTCCGACGGCCCGATGCAGCGCCGCCTCATCGAGAACCACATTGAAACGGGGCGGGTCCTCCTGGGTGAGGATGCGCTGCCGCGTGAGCTTCGCCTCGATCTGCAAGTCGATCCTGGCGGGATCGAGCCTGGGCATGGCCCCTTCAGCGGCGGCCCGCGCGTAGTCCGCGGTTTGCAGGAGGCCGTGGACCACCGATGACTGGAAGGCGGAGATGGCTACGGCTTCTGCTTCTAGGCCGATATAGGTTCCGTACGTGAGGTCGTAGGGCTGCCACCAGCCCTGCTGCTTGCCTTCACGGGCGAGCTGCTTCAGGCGATTGCGCTCGGCCTCGTCGGTTACCCCGTAGAGGTCGCATAGATCGCGGATGTCGCGGGGGGTGACGACGCCGTGGCCGGTTTCCATGCGGCTCACCTTGCTCGGTGAGCACAATAGGCGCTCTGCTACCTGCTCTACCGTTAGGCCTCTTTCGTTGCGAAGTGCGCGGAGAAGGGCGCCTAGTTCGCGGCGGCGAACCGTGGGGCTGCGTACTTCCGGCACCGAAAGTCGCTTCCTTCCTCGGGAGTAGCCAGCGATCGAGGGCGAGTCCCACATCGTGAGGACTGTGCCGATCATACATGCAGGGTGCACTTGAAATAGGCACTTGCCAGCATCCATTGCTAGATGCACCATAAAAGCAGAAGCAGGATGCATCCTCAAGCGACCCGCCGACAACGGGGTCGACGGTGACCCGAAGGTTACCGAAAAGAAGATCGCGTGCCAGCTGAGGGGCTCGCGCCGGGCGTGAAATATCCGCCCGCGGTGCGGCCGTGGCTACGCGAGGAGGGAGGCACTGCAAGGCCACGTAACTCGCGAAGACCGCGTTCGCTTCCCGGCGTGGAGAAGCGTGCAGGGCGCGGCAGCACATCCGCGTCCAACACCATTACGAGCTGGAACCTGGCAGCCACGAGCTGCGTGATACCCAGACACACCGCTGGGCCGATGCTGCAACACCGACCCAGTGGAACACCACCCATGCTCTGGAGCGAGCTAGAAGGGCTAGTGACGTGATCAACATTAGCAACTACACAAGCAAAGACAACCCCCAGTGGCCGCCCGCTCAGGTTGCGCTCACCACGGCGGAGGCCGCAGATCCTGCGGACGGCCGTCCGCTCGGCGCGCGCACCCGGAACACCCTTGACTGGCTGGCCAGCCTGCCGCGCCGGTGGGGCGACCGCTGGTTCGCGATGAACGACGCCGAGGCGACCTGGTGGGGCTGGCAGATGACCAGGGTGCACGGCGGCCTAGGCCGGCGCTACCGCGATCCGCGCTTCGACACGCTGGCCGAATGCGCGTGGTGCCGGGGAACAGGGCTCATCGCGGATGCGCCCTGCATCCCCTGTTCAGGCACGGGACGCGTCACCATCAGGGGGGTGAGCTAGCGATGGCGTTCGGACGGCCGCGGCGGCCTAACGACCCCAGCGTCATGGCCAGCGTGGAGGCGGCCATCAGCACCGTCGCGCGGCCCGGGCCTCTCGCCTGGCTGTGGCACTGGCGCTACGAACTCGGCCTGACCGCGGGGCTGGCCGCGGTCGGGCTGGCCAGTGGTTACGAGCTGGGCGTGGCCTGGCTCATCGCGATCGCGGCGACAGGGCTGGCGCTGCTGGTCGCCGCGCTGGTCTGGCCGCCCTCGCGCAAGCGCCTCATCGCCAGGGCCTGGTGCGTCATCACGCCGCACCGGGTCAGGACCGGGTGCACGCACGCCTGGATCCAGACCAGGGACGGCAGGCTGCC
>JASHPR010000637.1 GCA_030038015.1 Streptosporangiaceae bacterium | reverse complement strand
GGGCCGGCGGGCGCCGGGCTGGGGGCCCCAGCGCCGTCCCCAGCCGGGCGGTGCGCCGGGCAGGTTGCCGGGCGGCGGCGGGCCCTGCCACGGTGGCGGCGGTGCCTGGCCCTGCCAGGACGGCGGCTGCCCGTGGCCCTGCGACGGGGGTGCCTGTTCCTGTCCCGGCGTCGGCGGCTGCGCGTGGCCCTGCCACGAGGGTGCCTGCTCTTGTCCCGGCGCGGGCGGCTGCACGTGGCCCTGCGACGGGGGTGCCTGTTCCTGTCCCGGCGCCGGCGGCTGCCCCTGCCCCTGCCCCTGCCACGGCGGTGCCTGCCCGTGGCCCTGCGACGGGGGCGCCTGGCCCTCCCACGGGCCCGGCGCGGGCGGCGGGAACGCCCCGGGTGCCGGAGCCAGGCCCTGGCCGTCCGGCCGCTGGGGGAAGTGCAGCTTGGGCAGCGCGGCAGGCTTCCCGTCGGGCTGATCGGGAGAGCTCAGCTGCGGCCGCTCACTCTGGTCTGCTGGCAGGGCCGGTCCCCTCTGATGATCATGTCGGGCTCACGATGCGTCCCTCCTATTTCATCACCTCCGGCGACCGGCCCGTCTCAGGCACGCGGACAGCCGGGCTGGGCCGCCACCCGCCCGGCGGCACGGTACGCTGAGGCGTCCGGGGTCCGGCCAGGACGGGGGCCATCGAGGGAGCTTGAACGTTAACGGCAGATCTCGGCTTGTTGTGCTGGTGTCGGGCGCCGGAACCAACCTGCAGGCGCTGCTGGACGCCTGCCTCAGCGACTCCTACGGCGCCGAGGTGGTCGCGGTCGGCGCCGACCGCGACCACATCCCGGCTCTCGCCAGGGCGAAGGCCGCCGGGATCCCCACGTTCTCGCTCCGGGTGCGGGATTTTCCCGCCCGCGATGACTGGGACCGGGCGCTCACCGCGGCCTGTGCCGAGTTCAAGCCCGACCTGATCGTCCTCGCAGGGTTCATGAAGCTTCTTGGCGCGGACTTCCTGGCCAGGTTCGGCGGGCGGGTCATCAACACCCACCCGGCGTTGCTGCCGTCGTTTCCCGGCATGCATGGCGCGCGGGACGCGCTGGAGTACGGCGCGAAGGTCTCCGGGTGCACGGTGTTCCTGGTCGACGCTGGGACCGACAGCGGCCCGATCATCGCGCAGGCGGCCGTGCCCGTCCACGACGACGATGACGAAGCGGCGCTGCACGGGCGGATCAAGGTCGCCGAGCGCGCGCTGCTGGTGGATACCGTGGGTCGGCTGGTCCGTGACGGATGGTCCGTCCAGGGCCGGAAGGTGAGGATCGGATCGTGACCAAGGTCGCCATTGCCAGGGCACTGATCAGCGTCTATGACAAGACCGGCCTGGAGGATCTCGCCCGGGTGCTGCACCGGGCCGATGTGGAGATCGTCTCCACGGGCAGCACGGCCGCGGTGATCTCGGCCGCTGGCCTGCCGGTGACCAGGGTCGAGGACCTCACCGGCTTTCCCGAGTGCCTGGACGGCCGCGTCAAGACGCTGCACCCCGCGGTGCACGCCGGGCTGCTCGCCGACACCGGCCGGCCAGAGCACCGGGCCCAGCTCGACGAGCTGGGGATCGTACCGTTCCAGCTCCTGGTCTCGAACCTGTACCCGTTCGAGCAGACCGTGGCGGGCGGGGCCGGGCCCGCGGACTGCATCGAGCAGATCGACATCGGGGGGCCGGCGATGGTGCGCGCGGCCGCGAAGAACCACGCCATCGTCGCCGTCGTGACCGACCCGTCCATGTACCCGGAGGTGGCCGGGGCGGTGGCCGACGGCGGGTTCACGCTGGAGCAGCGCCGCCGCATGGCGGCGCGGGCCTACGCCCACACCGCCGCCTATGACTGCACGGTCGCGTCCTGGTTCGCCGCGGCGTACGCGCCGGATGAGACCGCCGGGCAGACCGGCCTGCCCGAGGTGACCGGCGGGCTGTGGACCCGCACCGAGGTGCTGAGGTACGGCGAGAACCCGCACCAGCGGGCCGCCCTGTACCTGCCGGGCGCACCGGGCGGCGGCCGGGGCGAGCCCGGCGAGCCCGGCGGGATAGCGGCCGCCGAGCAGCTGCAGGGCAAGGAGATGTCCTACAACAACTACGTCGACGCCGATGCCGCTCGGCGGGCCGCCTACGACTTCACCAGGCCGTGCGTGGCGATCGCCAAGCACTCCAACCCGTGCGGGATCGCGGTCGGCACCGACCTGGCCGACGCGCACCGCAAGGCGCACGCCTGCGACCCGGTATCGGCGTACGGGGGCGTGATCGCGGCCAACGGCGTGGTCACCGCCGCGCTCGCCGCGCAGGTCGCCGAGATCCTCACCGACGTGCTCGTCGCCCCCGGGTTCGACCCCGAGGCGCTCGAGATCCTCGCCAGGCGCAAGAACCTGCGGGTCCTGCGCTGCCCGCCGCCTGGCGGGGAGCCTGGGACCGAGTGGCGCCAGATCAGCGGGGGCATGCTGGTGCAGACGGCCGACCAGGTGTCCGAGCCCGGCGACGAGCCGGCCGGCTGGCAGCTCGTGGCCGGCCCCGCCGCCGGCGACGACGTGCTCGCAGACCTGGCGTTCGCCTGGCGGGCGTGCCGGTCGGTCAAGTCCAACGCGATCCTGCTCGCCTCGGGGGAGGCCTCGGTCGGCATCGGCATGGGCCAGGTCAACCGGGTCGACTCGGTTCGGCTGGCGATCCGGCGCGCCGGGGATCGCGCGCGCGGGTCCGTGGCGGCCAGCGATGCGTTCTTCCCGTTCGCCGACAACCTGGAGGAACTCGCCGCCGCTGGCGTGCGCGCCGTGGCCGAGCCCGGTGGCTCGATCCGCGACAAGGACGTCATCGCCGCCGCCCAGAACGCGGGCATCAGCCTCTACTTCACCGGCGTCCGCCACTTTTACCACTGACCGGGCGCCTCCGGTGCGTTGCTACCCGCGGAAGGACGGGTTGTCCTGCTGCAGGACCCAGCCGTTGCCGTCGGGGTCGTCGAACGTCTTCCAGCGGCCCCACGGCGCTTCCTGGACCTCGTCCTCGTTGAAGCTGACCCCGCGGGCCGCCAGGTCCGCCACCGTCTTCTCCAGGTCGTCGCAGCCGAGCACGGCGCCGCGGAGCGAGCCCGCGGGCATGGTCTCGAACCAGGTCACCAGCGTGATCGCGGCCCCGCCGGCCGGCGGGCGCAGCATCACCCAGCGCATGCTGCCGCCCGCGAACGAGCTGTCCATCTCGACGGAGAAGCCCAGCTTCCCGGTGTAAAAGCTCTTCGCCGCGTCCTGGTCGCTGACCGGGACCGAGACGACCTCGATGCTGGTAAGTGTCATGGACTCTCTCCTCATCGGGACTGGATCTGCCGCCAGCGCCGGAAGGCGCCCGGCACGGAAAGCCAGCCGCTTCTGGCGCATTGAGCGGGGGCTGACGTGGCGTACGGGCCGGTCGTCTGACCGAGGTAGGCGGGCAGGCGCTGGCCGAGGATTCGCGGATAACCGCCGGCGAGGATTCTGCGGGTCAGCTGGCCGCCGAGGCCGTCGAAGCCGACCTGGTGCATCCGCAGCCGGGTTCCTGCTCCGGCCTGTCCGAGCGTGAAGGTCACCGTGGTGTCGATGCTGCCGCCCGCCCACGACCACACCATCCGCCTGGGCGGGTCGAGCTCGAGCACCTGGCAGCGCACGGTGCCGTCGAAGCCCAGAGCCGGGAATGGCCGGGCGCGGAACGTGAAGCGGTGGCCGACGACGGGCTTGAAATCATTGGGCATGAACCAGGCGGCCAGCGCCTCGCTCGAGGTCAGCGCCGCCCAGACGCGGTCGGCCGGATACGGGCAGGTCATCGTGACGTCGATGTCGGCCTTCATCCGGGTGCCTGCCTCAGGTAGTCGCCGAGTGCCGCCAGGCGCGCCTGCCAGAAGCGCTCGAGTTCGTCCAGCCAGTCCCGCAGCTCGGTGAGCGCCGCGGGCCGCAGCTGGTAGTACCGGTGCCGCCCCTGCTTCCGCGCCGTCACCAGGCCGGCCTCGCGCAGCACCCGCAGGTGCTGTGATACCGCGGCCTGGCTGATGTCCAGGCCGGTCACCAGTTCCGACACGGCCCGGTCTGCCGTGGCCAGCTGCTGCAGGAGGTGCCGCCTGGTGCCGTCGGCCAGGGCGGCGAACCTGTCGGCCGGAGCGAGGCTGCCGGGCGGCAGGCTGCGGTCCTTGCTTGGTCGTCCGGGCCGCCCGGCCATGGCCGGCACATTAATTAGTTTTTATTTATGTGTCAATGCCAGGGCCGCCGCGGCGTTGCCAGGGGGCCCTGGGACAATCGGTGCGGTTCTGGTGGACCGACGGACTGGGGCATGGAATGACTGCACGCATCCTCGACGGAAAGGCCACGGCCGCCGCGATCAAGGCGGACCTCACCCGGCGGGTGGCCGAGCTCGCCCGCCGCGGCATCACGCCCGGCCTTGGCACCGTGCTGGTCGGTCACGATCCCGGCAGCGTTTCCTATGTCAACGGCAAGCACCGGGACTGCGCCCAGGTGGGCATCGCGAGCATCCGCCGGGAACTGCCTGCCGACGCCACGCAAGCCCAGGTCGAGGCGGTGGTCGACGAGCTGAACGCCGATCCCGCGTGCACGGGCTACATCATCCAGCTGCCGCTGCCCTCCGGGCTCGACGCGCAGCCGCTGCTGGAGAGGATGGATCCGGCCAAGGACGCGGACGGCCTGCATCCGGTCAACCTCGGCAGGCTGGTGCTCGGCGAGCCCGGGCCGGTGCCGGGGACGCCGGAAGGGATCATCGAGCTGCTCCGCCACTACGACATCCCGCTGGCCGGGGCGGACGTGACCGTGATCGGCCGCGGGATCACGGTCGGGCGCGCGCTCGGCCTGCTGCTGACCCGGCGCAGCGAGAACGCCACGGTGACGCTCTGCCACACGGGCACGAAGGACCTGGCCGCGCACACCAGGGATGCCGACATCGTGGTCGCCGCGGCCGGGCGCCCGGGGCTGCTGACCGCCGACATGGTCAAGCCGGGCGTGGTGGTCGTCGATGTGGGGATCACGCGCACCGAGGGGGGGCTGGTGGGCGACGTGGACCCGGGCGTGGCCGAGGTGGCCGGCTGGCTCGCGCCGGTGCCCGGCGGGGTCGGCCCCATGACCAGGGCGATGCTGCTGGCCAAGGTGGTGGCCGCCGCCGAGCGGTCGGCCGCCGCCCGGTAGGGCCCTGGCCGTCCGGCAGGGCCCTCCGGCCCGGTCGCGGCACCGCCGTGGCGGGCGGCCCGTTTGGCCGGTGGGCTACTGGCAAGTAACCTGTGCCGGGGTCCTGCCGGGTACCCGGAGGCGTGCCCACTAACGTGGTTTGGCAGGCTTAACCTTGCGCTCGGTGGCGCCCGCGTCGCGCACACCGCGCCGGGCCGCATGTTCGCAGAGGGAGGTCGGCCGCCGGTCATGAACATTGTCGTCTGCATGAAGCAGGTCCCCGATACGTGGTCAGAACGCACGCTCAAGCCCGCGGACTCGACCCTCGACCGCGAGGCGGCCGACGCGGTGATCAACGAGCTTGACGAGTACGCGATCGAGGAGGGCCTGCGGCTGGCCGAGGCGCACGGCGGCGAGGTGACGATCCTCTCCATGGGGCCGGCGAAGGCGACCGAGTCGATCCGCAAGGCGCTGTCGATGGGGGCCGACAAGGCGGTGCACCTGGTCGATGACGCGCTGGCCGGGTCGGACGCGCTGGCCACCTCGGCCGCGATCGCCGCGGTGCTCGGCCGGATCGGGTTCGACCTGGTGATCCTGGGATCCGAGTCCACCGACGCCCGGATGGGCGTGATGGCCGCGATGCTTTCCGAGCGGCTCGCCGTGCCGCAGCTGTCGTTCGCCAGCAAGGTGGACGTCGACGGCACCTCGATCGCCATCAACCGGCAGGCTGACTACGGCTACGACCGGGTGGAGGCGAGCCTGCCGGCGGTGGTGAGCGTGGTCGAGAAGATCAACGAGCCCCGCTACCCGTCGTTCAAGGGCATCATGGCGGCGAAGAAGAAGCCGGTCGAGACGCTGGGCCTGGCCGACATCGGGATCGAGCCCGGGCAGGTCGGCCTGGCATCGTCGGCCAGCGAGGTGGTCAGCTTCGTCAAGCGCCCGCCGCGGCAGGCGGGCACGGTCGTCAAGGACGAAGGCGACGGCGGCGTCAAGGCCGCCGAGTTCCTCGCCGCGCAGAAGTTCATCTGAGCGCGGGCTGCGTTCACCCGAGGCTGGAGGGCCCCGTTACATGGCTGAGATCCTGGTCCTCGCCGAGCACGACGGCGAGGCGGTCAAGAAGGTCACCTGCGAGCTGCTGACCCTGGCGCGCCGGTTCGGCGAGCCGTCGGTCGTCTGGGCCGGCCCGGGGGCCGAGGCCGGCCGGAAGCGGCTGGCCGAGTTCGGCGCGGCGAAGGTGTACGCGGCGGCCGGCGAGGAGCTCGAGGAGTACGTGGTCGCCCCCAAGGCGGAGCTGCTGGCGTCGCTGGTGGCGGAGAAGTCGCCGGCCGCGGTGCTGGTGGCGAGCACCGCCGAGGGGCGGGAGGTCGCGGCCAGGGTGGCGGTGAAGACGGGCTCCGGGCTGGTCACGGACGCGGTCGGCCTCGGCGAGGGCCTGGTCGCCGAGCAGTCGATCTTCGGCGGCGCGATCATCGTCCAGTCCAGGGTCCGCACGGGGACGCCGATCGTGGCCGTGCGGCCCAACGCCGTGACGCCCGAGCCCGCGCCGGGAGCCGCGGAGCTTGAGAACGTCGCCGTGGAGATCAGCGACGCCGCCAGGAGCGCCCACGTCACCGATCGGGTGGTGCAGGAACGTGGCGAGCGGCCGGAGCTCACCGAGGCCTCGATCGTGGTCTCCGGCGGCCGCGGCGTGGGCAGCGCGGACAACTTCGCGCTGATCGAGTCGCTGGCGGACTCGCTCGGCGCCGCCGTCGGCGCGTCCCGCGCGGCCACCGACGCCGGCTGGTACCCGCACCAGTTCCAGGTCGGCCAGACCGGCAAGACCGTTTCCCCCCAGCTGTATGTGGCGGTGGGCATCTCCGGGGCGATCCAGCACCGGGCCGGCATGCAGACCTCCAAGACGATCATGGTGGTCAACAAGGACCCCGAGGCCCCGATCTTCGAGCTCGCCGACTTCGGCGTGGTCGGCGACCTGTTCCAGGTGGTGCCGCAGCTCACCGAGCAGATCCAGAAGCGCTCCCAGGGCTGAGCGGGTCTTCAGGCAACCTGCAGCCAGCCCGCCGCGGCTAGGCTGAGCAATCATGGGATACCTCGATGCCGGCCGCGGCGGCCGGGCGCCGGCGCCGGCCTCGCCCGTCTACCTGGACCACGCGGCGACGACGCCGATGCTGCCCGAAGCGATCGAGGCGATGACCGAGGAGCTCGCCCAGCTCGGCAACCCGTCGTCGCTGCACAACGCCGGCCGGCGGGCGCGCCGGGTGGTCGAGGAATCGCGCGAGCAGATCGCGGCCGCCTACGGGGCCCGCCCCAGCGAGGTGGTGTTCACCAGCGGCGGGACCGAGGCGGACAACCTGGGGGTCAAAGGGCTTTTCTGGTCGCGCCGGGCCGCGGATCCCGCGCGGCGGCGGGTGCTCACGGCCGCGGTCGAGCACCACGCGGTCCTCGACTGCGTGAGCTGGCTGCGCGATCACGAAGGCGCGGAGCCCGGCTGGCCGGCCCTGGACCCTGCCGGGACGATCAGCCCGGCGGCCCTTCGCGAAACCATAGAACGGGACGCCGGCGCGGTTGCCCTGGTCAGCATCATGTGGGCCAACAATGAGGTCGGGACGGTGCAGCCGGTCGCGGAACTGGCCGCGGCCGCCCTGGATTACGGGATCCCGTTCCACAGCGACGCGGTGCAGGCCGCGGGCCAGCTGCCGGTCAGCCTGGCCGGCAGCGGCGCGTCGGCGCTCACCATCACCGCGCACAAGATCGGCGGCCCGGTCGGGGCTGGTGCGCTGCTGCTGGCGCGGGGCACCGACCTGGTGCCGGTGCTGCACGGCGGCGGGCAGGAACGCGACGTCCGGTCGGGCACCCTGGACGCCCCGGCGATCCGGGCCTTCGCGGTCGCCGTCGAGATCGCCACCGCGCGCCGGGCCGACGAGGCCAAGCGGCTGGCCGCGCTCCGGGACGACCTGATCGCGCAAGTCCTGGCCGCCGTGCCGGACGGGATCCTGAACGGCGCGCCGCCGGGCCCCGGGCGGCTGCCCGGCAACGCCCACTTCTCGTTCCCCGGCTGCGAGGGTGACGCGCTGCTGATGCTGCTCGACGCCAAGGGCATCGCCTGCTCGACCGGCTCCGCGTGCACCGCCGGCGTGGCGCAGCCCAGCCACGTGCTGCTCGCCATGGGAGCGGACGAGGGGCGGGCGCGCGGGTCGCTGCGGTTCTCGCTCGGCCACTCCAGCACCCAGGCGGACGTCGACGCGCTCGGCAAGGTGATCGGCGAGGCCGTGGAGCGCGCCCGCCGCGCCGCCGCCCGCTGAACGGCCCGCTCGCCCGCCCGCGGCGCT
>JASHPR010000636.1 GCA_030038015.1 Streptosporangiaceae bacterium | reverse complement strand
AGATAACGGCCGGCGCGGGCGCCGGCGCCGGGCGGGCCTCCCGCGGGGGCGCGCCCGGCCGCCGGCGCTAGCTGCTCGTCTTGCACGCGGACGGCAGCGAGGACGTCTTGCCGCCGGCATCCAGCGCCATCAGGCTGCAGAAGCTGGCCAGGCCGACCTTCCAGGTTCCGTCCTGGTAGACCGAGACGCCGGTCTGGTTGGACAGCATCGGCTTGCCGTTTTCCAGGATCGTGTAGACGACCTTGGCGCGGGTCGATGAGACCAGCGTCACGCTCGTGACCTTTGCGGATGCCTGGGCGGCGAGGCTGGAGCTGGCCTGTGCCTTGACGTACGAGGCGATCTGCTGGCCGTCCTGCAGCAGGTTGATCTTCTGGTCAACCGGGGTCTTCGGGCTGAAGAAGGCCTCCCAGTTGGCCGCGATGACCGACTCGGTGGACGCGGAGTAGGCGGAGAGGGAGGCCGTCGCGGGCCGCTGGCCCGCGCCGCCGTCCCAGCGAGCCGCCGCGGCGGCGGCGCAGGTGCCGGCGAGCACGCCGGCCAGGACGATGCTGGATACTGCCCGGTAAGCCTTCATTATGACGTTCGCCCGCTTCCGTGGTGGTAGGCGATCTTGGACTCCCTACTCCCTACCCGTCTCGCGAAGCCCGCATCACCTGTGCCAGAAGTGCCCAGTGTGAACTACCCGGTCTGACAGTGCGCCGCTCCGGCCAAGCGGCAAGCGTGGGCGGGAGGGCCTGCGGTCCCGGAAGGCCACGACGGGAGGCAACGATGGCACAAGCAGTCGGCATCGATCTCGGCACCACCAACTCTGTGATCGCCGCGACAGAGAGCGGGAAGCCGACCGTCATCCCCAACGCCGAGGGGTCGCGGACGACCCCGTCCGTCGTCGCCTTCACTCCCCACGGGGAGCGGCTGGTCGGGCAGCTTGCCAGGCGCCAGGCGATCCTCAACCCGAAGGGGACGATCTACTCGGCCAAGCGGTTCGTCGGCCGCCGCTACGACGAGGTGCAGAGCGAGCTGAACGCGGTGTCGTTCGACGTGGTGCCTGGCCCCGACGGTGCGGTCCGGTTCAACGTCATGGGGCGGCAGTACGCGCCCGAGGAGATCTCCGCCCTCGTGCTGCGCAAGCTGGCCGACGATGCCGCGAAGTTCCTGGGCGAGAAGGTCACCGAGGCGGTCATCACGGTACCCGCCTACTTCAACGACGCGCAGCGGCAGGCAACCAAGGACGCCGGCCGCATCGCGGGCCTCGAGGTGCTGCGGATCATCAATGAGCCCACGGCCGCCGCGCTCGCCTACGGCCTGGACAAGAAGCAGAACGAGACGGTCCTGGTGTTCGACCTGGGCGGCGGGACGTTCGACGTGAGCATCCTCGACATCGGCGACGGGGTGGTCGAGGTGCGCGCCACCGCGGGCGACACCCACCTGGGCGGAGACGACTTCGACCGGCGGCTGGTCGACTACCTGGCCGACGAGTTCCAGCGGGACAACGGCATCGACCTGTGGGCCGACCCGCAGGCGCTGCAGCGGCTGTTCGAGGCCGCCGAGAAGGCCAAGGTCGAGCTCTCCGCGGTCACCCAGACCAGGGTCAGCCTGCCGTTCATCACCGCCGACGCGTCCGGGCCCAAGCACCTGAACACCACGATCATGCGCTCCACCTTCGAAAAGATCACGGCCGACCTTGTCGAGCGCACCACGGGGCCGGTCGGCCAGGCGATGGCCGACGCCAAGCTGACCGCCAACGACATCGATGAGGTGAATCTGGTCGGCGGGGCCACCCGGATGCCGGCGGTGCAGAACCTGGTCAGGCGGCTGACCGGCGGCAAGGACCCGAACATGACGGTCAATCCGGACGAGGTGGTCGCGCTGGGCGCGGGGGTGCAGGCCGCCGTGCTCAAGGGCGAGGTCAAGGACGTGCTGCTGCTGGACGTCACGCCGCTGTCGCTGGGCATCGAGACCCTGGGCGGCGTGATGACGAAGATCATCGAGCGCAACACCACGATCCCCGCCCGGCGCACCGAGGTCTTCAGCACCGCCGAGGACAACCAGTCCGCGGTCGACGTCGTGGTCCTGCAGGGGGAGCGCGAGCGCGCCGCCGGCAACCGGGTCCTCGGCCGGTTCCGGCTGGAGAACATCCGGCCTGCCCCGCGTGGCTTGCCCCAGGTCGAGGTGACCTTCGACATCGACGCGAACGGCATCCTGAACGTGTCCGCCAGGGACTCCGAGACCGGTGCCGAGCAGCGGATCACCATCAGCGAGACCTCCAACCTCGACCAGAGCGAGGTGGAGCGGATGATCCAGGACGCGGAGCGGCACCGTGACGAGGACCGGCGGCTGCGCGAGCTGACCGACGCCCGCAACGACCTGGACACGGCCGCCTACCCGGTCGAGCGGATCCTGTCGGAGCGCGGCGACTCGCTCCCCGTGCATGAGAAGGCACGGGCCGAGAACCTGGTCGCCGACGCGCGGCAGGCGCTGCGGGAGGAGGCCCCGCTGGACCGGGTCCGGACCCTGACAGCCGAACTGCAGCAGGTGTACCAGATCCTCAGCTCCGGCCCGGAGGTCGTTCCGGGCGAACGGGAAGTCCCGCCGCCACGGGAGGACTCCGACGATGTGATTGACGCCGAGTTCACCGCTCATGAGTGAGCACGGCGGGAGCACCGGGCCCCGGGCAGAGCCTGACGCGGCAGGACCCGGGGGCGCCCAGGCGGCCGCAGCACCGGGGGAGGCCGGCGCCGCCGAGGACGGCGGCGGGGCCCTGGCCGCGGCGGAGGCAGCGGCGGGCAGGATGGCCGAGCTTGAGGATCAGCGGCTGCGCGCCCTGGCCGACCTGGACAATCTCCGCAAACGGTGCGCCAGCCAGGTCGCCGGGGCCCGGGCCCAGGCCGGGGCGGACGTCGCACGGCGCTGGCTGCCAATCGTCGACAACCTGGACCGGGCCCTGGCGCACGCGGAAGCCGACCCCTCCTCGATCATCGACGGCATCCGGGCGATCCGGGACCAGGCCATGGGCGTTCTGGCCGGGCTTGGCTTCCCCAGGCGGGACGACCTCGGGGCCAGGTTCGACCCGGCCAGGCACGAGGCCGTGGCAGCGCGCACCGACCCGAACGCACCCGACGGCTCGGTCGTCGAGGTCATCGTGCCCGGGTACGGCGACGGCGCCGGCCAGCTGCGACCCGCTCTGGTAGTGGTCGCCAAGGCGGACTGATGGCCGCGTCCGACCGGGATTTCTACCAGATCCTGGGCGTGCCCAGGAACGCGAGCCAGGACGAGATCCAGCGGGCTTACCGCAGGCTCGCGCGGACCTACCACCCGGACGTGAAAACCGATCCCGCCGCCGAGGAGCGGTTCAAGGACGTGTCCGAGGCTTACGACGTCCTGTCCGACCGGGCCGGGGGGCGTGGCTGGGGGCCGATCCCGGGCGCCGACCAGACGGCCGAGATCGAGGTGACGGTCGAGGAGGCCTACCACGGCGCCCGCCGGACGGTCTCGCTGGCGGGGCCGGAGGGGACCAGGACGCTGGACGTCACGATCCCGCCCGGCGTGACCGGCGGGCAGCGCATCCGGCAGATCGGCGCGGTGCCGGAGCCGGCCATCAGGAACTGGGTGAGCCAGGCCCTGCAGCCAGCCTGACCACCCCCGCCGACGCGGCTGCGCGGGGCCTGCGGGCTGACCAAGCTCAGAGGCGGCATTCAGGGACCGGGAAGGTTGCCCGGCCAGCGTTGGCCCGTGGGACCCGCGGCGGCCAGTCAGGCGGACGGTCAGGCACGGCCGCAGGGCAGCGGCGCGACGTTCCGGGTGCGGCTGCCGCTCGCGGAGGCCGGCGTGACCTGGCACGGCTTTCAGGAAAGTGGCAGTCAGCCGCAACCAGATCACAAGGATCGCCAGGTGAAGTGGCCGACGGCGCCGCCTGGCACGGCACCGGGACATCGCTGAAGAGGCGGCGGACACAGATACCGAAAGGACCTTCATGTTTTTCACTTACCTGCGTCGTGAACTGCGCAGGCGCATGCGCCAGGCCATTTTCATCTCCCTGGGCCTCGCCCTGGGTATCGGCCTGGTCATCACCGTGACCGCCGCGTCCTCCGGCGTCAAGGCCGCGCAGGGCACGGTGCTGCAGAACCTGTACGGCGTGGGCACCGACGCGACCGTGACCAAGGCGCCGTCCGCTGGCTCGTTCTTCGGGTCGGGCGCCCGCAACTTCAACTTCAAGCCGGGCGAGACGGTCAAGATCGACACGCTCACCGCGACCCGCAGCCTCGGCACCCTGGACGACTCCGCG
>JASHPR010000635.1 GCA_030038015.1 Streptosporangiaceae bacterium | reverse complement strand
TCGTTCTTGTCAGCCACCGCCGCACCTCCCGCCGCAACCGTGATTCCATACTGGCACTGGCGGCAGGCGGCGCCGGCGCGCGAGCCCCGCCGCCCGCCTGGCCACCGGCCCAGTTCCGGGAGGCCGGCGCGCAGCGGCGCCAGATCACCGCAGGTCACCGCCTGATAGACGCGGCCCAGGCGTTCAAGATATTCGTCGATTTTCGGGCGGCCTTCGTCCAGCGCGCCGCGCAACCGGTCGACGACCTCCTCCCGGCCGGCTTCGCGGGCTCGCACGTCCGGGCGGTGCTGCATCGCGTGCCCCGGCCGGCGCCGCCTGCCGCCAGTGCCAGTATGGAATCACGGTTGCGGCGGGAGGTGCGGCGGTGGCTGACAAGAACGATGCGGCGGCGGGACACGGCGCGGCCGCAAAAAACGGCAAGGCCAAGACGGCGGCCAGGGACGGGCCGAGCCGGCTGGCCAGGAAAGTCTACGAGAAGGAGCTCTACCGGCTGCAGGGCGAGCTGATGAAGGTCCAGGAGTGGGTGCGGGCCGAGGGTGCGCGGATCGTGGTGATCTTCGAGGGCCGGGACGCCGCGGGCAAGGGGAGCACGATCAAGCGCGTCAGCCAGTACCTCAACCCCCGCGTCGTGCGCATCGCCGCGCTGCCCGCCCCGACCGAGCGCGAGCGGGGCGAGTGGTATTTCCAGCGCTACGTCGGCCACCTGCCGACCGCCGGCGAGGTCGTGCTGTTCGACCGGAGCTGGTACAACCGGGCCGGTGTCGAGCACGTCATGGGATTCTGCACCAAGGAGGAATACCACCGGTTCCTGCACCAGTGCCCGATTTTCGAGCGGCTGCTGGTCGAGGACGGGGTGCTGCTGCGGAAGTACTGGTTCTCCGTGAGCGACGAGGAGCAGGAGCATAGGTTCCGGTCCCGGCTGCACGACCCGATGCGGCAGTGGAAGCTCTCCCCCATGGACCTGGAGTCCATCACCCGCTGGGAGGACTATTCACGGGCCAAGGACGAGATGTTCGTGCACACCGACATCCCGGAGGCGCCCTGGTACGTGGTGGAGAGCGAGGACAAGCGGCGGGCCAGGATCAACATGATCTCCCACCTGCTGTCCACCGTCCCCTATCACGAGGTGCAGCGGGTCCCGCTGAAGCTTCCGCCCCGGCCGCCGCCCCAGGGCTACATCCGGGTGCCGCGGGACATGCAGACGTACGTGCCCGACCACGCCGCCTCGCTCATCCGCTGACCAGCGGGCGGCCTGGCCGCGGCCGCGGCGGGCCGCTGACGGCGCTGCGGCACCAGCCGGCAGGGCGTTAGTCCCCGGGTTCCTGAACGCCTGGCCGCCATGGCCCAAAGGCCCGCCCGCTGACGTGAGCGTCAGGGTCGACGTCGCCAGAGCCAGCAGGAAGCTACAGAATAGCTAGGTGAATACTCGAAGATTGATTTCCCTGACTCTGCTGCCGTGCGCGGTCGCCCTCGGCGTCGCCGCCTGCGCCAGCAGTACCAGCACCACGCCCAAACCCAAGCCGTCGCCGTCCCCGACGTCGGCCATTGCCGCCGACCAGAAGGAGATCGCGGCCAACTGGACCGCGTTCTTCAGCGCGAAAACCCCGGTCTCCCAGCGGGTCAGCCTGCTGCAGGACGGGTCGCAGTTCGCCTCGGTCATCCAGGCCCAGGCCACCTCGCCCCTGGCGCTGGCAGCGAGCGCGAAGGTCACCAAGGTGACGGTGATCACGTCGTCGCAGGCCCAGGTCACCTACAACATCCTGGAGTCCGGCACGCTCGCGCTGGGGAACCAGACGGGCGAGGCGGTGTACCAGAACAAGACCTGGAAGGTGGGTGTCGCCAGCTTCTGCGCCCTGCTGACGCTGGAAGCCGGCGGGAGCACGTCGTCGCTCCCCGCGGCCTGCAAGTCTGCGACCTAGCCCGTGGTCCGCTCCGTCGGCGTCCCGGCCAACGAGGCAGCGACCGCCCGCTACGGCGGGCGGTCGCTCGCCCTCGCCGTGCTGTGCACGCTGCTGTTCCTGACGTTCCTGGACAACACCGTCGTCAGCGTCGCGCTCGGGGAGATTTATGGCAGCTTGCACGCGGGCCCCACCCAGCTGCAGTGGGTCGTCGGCGGCTACGCCCTCACCTTCGCCAGCCTCATGCTGGCCTGCGGGATGATCGGGGACGAGCTCGGCAGGAAGAAGGTCATGCTGGCGGGCGCCGGGGTGTTCTGCGCCGGCTCGGTCCTGTGCGCGATCGCCCCGAACGTCCAGGTGCTCATCGCCGGGCGCGCCGTGATGGGCATAGGCGCGGCGGCCAGCGAGCCGGGCACTCTCTCGATGCTCCGGCACCTATATCCGGAGGCCAAGGCCAGGAGCAGGGCGGTCGGCATCTGGGCCGCGACATCCGGATTGGCGCTGGCCGCGGGCCCGCTCGTCGGCGGCGTGCTGATCGGCGTCTGGAGCTGGCGGGGCATCTTCTGGTTCAACCTGGCGTTCGGGCTGGCCGCCCTGATCGTCGCCGTCGTCATCCTGCCGGAAAGCGCCGACCCCACGGCGGCGCGCGTCGACACCGCGGGCACGTTCCTGGGCGCCGGGGCGCTGGCGGCGTTCGTATTCGCGATCATCGACTCGGAGTCGGCTGGTTTCGGCGGCCTGGACGTGATCGCGCTGTTGTGCGTGACCGCGGTGCTGGTGGTGGCGTTCGGCTGGCGGGAGACCCGCGCCGGGCATCCGCTGCTTGACCTGCGCTTCCTGCGCGTGCCGCAATTCACCACGCCGAACATTGTCGCGTTCTGCATGTACTTCTCCACGTTCGCCATCTTCTTCTTCACCGCGCTGTACCTGGTCATCGTGGTCGGAGCGTCCGGCTACCGGCTGGCGCTCGTGTTCTTGCCGATGACCGCCCTGATGATCGTCGCCTCGGTGCTGGCGGGACGCTGGACGGCTATTGTCGGGCCGCGCTGGTCGATCACGATCGGGTGCCTGCTGCTGGCCATCGGGCTGTTCCCGGCCAGCAGCTACCTCAATCCGCACCCGTCCTACGGCCCGCTGATGGTCGTGCTCGCGCTGGCCGGCATCGGCATCGGCACCGCCGTGGTTCCGGTCACCTCCTCGGTGCTCTCGGCCGTACCGCCGGAGCGCTCCGGCATGGCCGCGTCGGCCACCAACACCAGCCGGGAGATCGGCGCGGTCACCGGCGTGGCGATCCTGGGCTCGCTGATGTTCTCGCGGGTGTATGCCACCCTCACCACGCAGATGAACCATCTCCACGTGCCGGTCGTATACCGGGGCTTTGTCTTCGCCGCGATCGAGACCGGCAATTTCTCCGTACCGAAGTATTTGCCCCCCGGCCTCGAGAAGCTGCTCCAGGAGCTAAGCGGCGTCGCCAACACGGCGTTCCGTGACGGATTGCGCGCGGTGCTCTACCTGTCGGCCGGGCTGGCGCTCGCCGCCGCGCTGCTCGCCCTGATCACCCTGCGTTCACGGCCGGCCAACGCAGGGTCTTGACCTTCGCGGCCTGAGCTAAGCAGCCGGGATCCCGCCCGGCGGCATCCCCACCACGCTGCGATCCGGCTTCGTCGAATTCGGCAGGCGTCGCGAGCCGCGCGGGCCGACGTGACCGCCCGGGCCGGCCCGCACGGCGGGGTTAGCCGGCCAGGCTCTCCCGCAGCGCCAGCACGCGCTGCAGCGCCGCGGTGAAAGCCTGCTTGCCCAGCTTGCCGTCGCCGTAGCCGTCTTCGAGGCCGGCCGTGGCCTGCTCGCCCTCGCTGACGTCCTGCGCCGAGCAGAGGATGAGGTCCATTCCGGCCTCCGCCGCCAGCAGGGCGCGGTTCTGGAACGTGCCGTAGGCCCGGAGCGCGCCGGCCTCGAGGGCATCGGTGATCGTCACGCCGTTGAACCCGAGCCGCTGGCGCAGCTCGCCGTTGACAATCGTCGCCGAGAGGCCGGCCGGCCGGCTGGGGTCGAGCGCCGGGTACACCGCCCACGACACCATGACGAGCCGGACGCCGGCCGCGATCGCCGCCTTGTAGGGCAGCTCATCGACGTTCCTGATCGTGGCGAGCGGCAGGTTAAGGGTGACCGGCACGTTGTCGGTGTCCTGCCCCTGCGCCGCCGCGCCCAGCCCGGGGAAGTGCTTGGCGGTGGCCGCGACGCCCGTGCCCTGCTGCGCCGTGATGAAGTCGGCACCGAGCTGGGCGACGACGGCCGGGTCCATGCTGTAGGAGCGCTGGTACTGGTCGTCGAAGTCACCCGGCTGGCGGTACACATCCAGCACCGGGGCCAGGTTGACGTTCATCCCGACGCCCCGCAGGTTGAGCCCGGCGCCGGTGCCCGCGTCCGCCGCGGCGGCCGCTGGGTCGGCGGATTCGCCGATCTGCTTCTCGGAGAGCAGCGGCGCGCCCGGCAGCCGCCGGACGAGCCCGCCCTCCTGGTCGGTCATCAGCAGCAGCGGCTCCCTGACCGGGTTCAGCGGGCTGGCGTTTGCCTGGTCAAGCTCTGTGATGACGCTGGAGATCTGGGTGTCGCTGGTGATGTTCTGGCCGAAGAAGATGACTCCCCCGACGTCGCCGTGGCTGATCAGCTGGAGCAGCTGGGCCGGGGGGTTGAGGCCGCTGTAGCTGTAGATCACCCGCTGGCCGGCCATCTGCTGGGGCGAGAGCGCTGGCAGCGCGGGTGCCGGGCTGGGAGTGGCCGGCCGCGTGGTGGTCGGCCGCGGGGAGCTGCTGACCCGGGCTGGGGCAGCATGCGGGGATCTCAGCCACAGCGGGAACCGCCCCGCAACGGCGCTGGCCACCAGGGCGGCGGCCAGCGCGACCACGACGGTCGCGCTGGCAACCCGTACCCAGAACTCTGACCTGCTCATGCCTCTCCGTGAGCCCGCCACGGCGACCCCTGCCGCCACAGCAGGCCGGGGCCCTCGCGGGCCGTCAGGGGCCGGCGCTGACCGCCGCCGGCCCGATGATTGTTCCGCTAGCTGGCGCTAGTACCCAACGCTACGTTCGCCGCGCGCCCAGCCCGCCACCAGTACGCCGTCCGGCACCGCGGCCGCCGCCCGCATCAGGTCCGGCTGCAAGGCGGCGACGCGTCCAGCGATTCCTACTGCTTCCTGCCGTGACCCGGGCTGTTCCACCGTGACCGGGCACTCCCCCGCCGCGACGGCACCATCACCCCGTGACCAGCCGGCACACCTGTGACCGGCACCATCACCCCGTGACCAGCACTGTCTGGCCGCACCGGCACTGCCCGCCGCGACCGGCACCTTCACCGGGTGACCAGCACCGGTCCGGGCGCCACCGCGCCCGGACCGGCTGATTCGCCGCCGGGCGGCCAAGCCCATGCCGGCGAACCCGGTCCGGCTACCAGCGACCCCGGTGCACGACGTCATCGAACGGGCGGCGGTTCGGCTGGCGAACCGGCACCAGCGGCCGGTCAGCCGGGTAGCCCAGGGGGATGAGGAACGCGCAGGTCCGGTCCTCAGGGAAGCCAAGCAGCTGCCGGGCGAGGTGCTGATCGCTGACGGCCGAGTGGCCGCTCCCGATTCCCAGGGCGGCGGCCGCGAGCATGATGCTCATCGTGGCCTGGCCGAGGTCGAACTGCGCGTGCTGCAGCTCGTCGGTGGGCGCGATCAGCGCGACCGTCGCCGCGGAGCGCGCCACGTGGCCCGCGCCCCGCCACACTCCGGCCAGCCCGGACAGCTGCTGCCGGTCGGTGACCGCGATGAAGTCCCATGGCTGCCAGTTCCGCGACGATGGGGACCGGCGGCCGGCCTCCAGTATCTTGTCGAGATCCGCGTCGGCAATCGGCCGGGCGTCGAAGTCCCGGACGTCGCGCCGCGACGTGATCGCCGTCCAGGTGTCCGCGAACCCACCGGCCGCGTCGCTCGCGCCACTCCCACCACTCATGTCTCTCCTCCTGGCTCGGTTCCTGCTGGCGCAGGCCCGGGCAATCCGGGCTTGCGCCACCGCGCACGCCAACGCCGAGCCTGGCACAAGCCCCGGCAGAGGTCCCGCAGCGCCCCGCCCCACCTGGGTGCGCCCCGTCCGGCGCCCCCGCCTGCGCCCCGCCCGGCGTCCCGCCCCGCCGAGTGCCCTCCTGCGCCGGGCGCGCCACCTGCCGGCGTAGCCACCTCCACCCTGCGTAACCACCTCCACCCTTGCCCGGGGGCGGCCGTCGCAACTTTTCCCCCGATCGAGTCATGATCACGATGGTTATGTCCCATTTTGAGACTACCGATCGAAGGAAAAGTCGTAAGGATCAGGAGGCGCTGGCCTGTCGCCGCAGCGCGAGGGCAACGCAAGTTGCCATAGTGGCCAGAGCGCACTGGCGGCGGTCACGCTCAGTGACCCTCCACTGGCCGGCGGCCAGGACGGCACGGCGGCACAGCGCGGCGGCAACAGCGGCACGGGACAGGACGGCACGGCCGCACGGCGGCACGGGACAGGACGGCAGGACGGCACGGCGGCACGGGCACATCACCGCACGACCGCACGACCGCACGGCGAAAGGACGGCATGACGGCGCACCGATCGGCCATTGGCTAGCCGATTCGCCGAATGGGCGGGTGGGATACGCTTCGTAAACGGCTCATCACCAAAACAGGTAACTACCGAACCGGAAATCCGTGGGGGGATTCTGATGGTCACTCGCGATGCCGCATGGCCGGCCGGCACTCCGTGCTGGGTCGATCTGGGCGTGGACGATATCAGCAAGGCGAAGGCCTTCTACAGCGGGCTGTTCGGGTGGAAGGTCCAGGAAGGGCCGCCGGAATCTGGCGGGTACTGCATGTGCGAGCTGGACGGCAGGCCGGTGGCGGGCATCGGGCCGAAGATGGACCCGGCCGACGTCCCGCCGACCTGGACGACGTACATCGCAGCCGACGATGCCGATGAGACCGTGCGCAAGATCAGGGAAGCGGGCGGCCAGGTGACGGTGGAGCCGATGGACGTCATGGACGTGGGCAGGATGGCGGTCGCGGCCGACCCTGGCGGCGCGTTCTTCGGCATCTGGCAGGCCCGCGCGCACAGCGGCGTCCAGCTGGCCAACGAGCCGGGCTCGCTGACCTGGAACGAGAACATGAGCCGGGACTTCGATCGCAACAAGGCCTTCTACCAGGCGGTGTTCGGCTACGGATACGGCGACATGAGCTCGGAGGGCTTCAACTACGCCACGCTCGATCTCGCCGACAGGCCGGTCGGCGGCATCGGCGAGCTCGACCCCAACTTCCCGCCTGAGGTCCCGGCGAGCTGGTCAACCTACTTCGGGGTGGCCGACGTGGACGCCACCGTGGCCAGGGCAGTTGAGCTCGGCGGCAGCGTGGTCAGGCCCGCATGGGACACGCCGTACGGCCGGATGGCCGTGCTGGCCGACAACCAGGGAGCGGTGTTCGCCGTCGTGTCCTCGCCGGGCCCCGAGGACTGAGCCGCGCCTCAGCGCGACGGGGCTGCCACCGGGACGGCGGCACTGCCCGGCATGAGCCGCTCAGCGGTGCGTTCCGCGGTGCTCCTTGCCCAGCGGCCGCTGGTGACCAGGCCGACGAGCAGGATCGCGACGCCGCACCCCGCGATGATCCACCAGCCCACGTGGCTGGCGTCGACAAAGCCGAGCCGCAGCGACCCGTGCAGGGCCGAGAGCACCGAGGAGCCGGCGACCGCCACGCCAAGGGCCGAGCCGACCTGCCGGCTGGTCGACGCGAGCCCGGCGGCGACCCCGGCCTGTGACCTCGGCATGCCGGATACCGCCGTGTTCGTGATGGGGGCGTTCACCATGCCGCCGCCCATGCCGAAGACCACGTAGCTCAGCACGAGATAGCCGAACGAGCTGTCGCGGGTGAGCCTGGTCAGCAGGATGCCGCCCGCCGTCGTGGCGATGCCGGCCACGACCAGGGGCAGCCGCGGCCCGCGCGCGGCGACGATGCGGCCGGACAGCGGCGCGAGGAGCACGGTCATCGCCGCCATCGGGAGCGTATACAGGCCAGCGTGCAGCGCCGAGTAGCCGCGCACGTCCTGCAGGTACAGGGTGTTCAGGAACAGGAAGCCGCCGAGCGCGGCGAACGCGCACACCGCGATCACCGTCGCGCCGGAGAATGGAGCGCTGCGGAAGAACCTCAGGTCGAGCAGGGGCTCGCTGCGGCGCGGCTCGTAGGCGACCAGGCAGATGAGCGCGGCGGCTGCCAGCCCGAAGCAGCCGAGGATCCTGGCCGACACCCATCCGGCGCCCGGGCCCTCGATGATCCCGTACGTCAGGGACGCGAGCAGCACGATGACCAGCGCCTGTCCCACCGGATCCACGCGGCGCGCCTTGGGCGCCCTGGACTCCGGCACGAAGAGGGCGGTCAGGATGATCGCGGCGAAGCCGACCGGGATGTTCACCCAGAAGACCCCGCGCCAGCCGACCGATGTGACCAGGGCGCCCCCGGCGACGGGGCCCAGCGCCATGCTGATGCCGAAGACGGCGCCCCAGATCCCGATCGCGCGGGCCCGCTCGGCGGGGTCGGTGAAAGTGTTCGTGATGATCGACATCGCCATCGGGTTCAGCATCGACCCGCCGACGGCCTGCAGCGCGCGGAACGCCACCAGCCAGCCGAGGCCCGGCGCCAGGCTGCACAGCAGTGAGCCGAGCGTGAACAGGCCAAGGCCGGCCTGGAATGTCCGCCGTCGCCCGATGCGGTCTCCCATGGACCCGGAAAGCATGAGAAAGCTGCCCACGACGAGCGTGTACGCGTCGACCGTCCACTGCAGGCCGGAGACCGGGGCGTGCAGGTCGTGCTGGATCGACGGCAGGGCGACGTTGACGATCGTGACGTCGATGCCGACGATGAACAGGCTCATGCAGCAGATGGCCAGCACCAGGTGGCGGTGCCCGCGGCTGAGCTGCTCCATGATGACGCCGTCCCTCCCGGCATTTGCTGTCCGCAACTAACTATCTCAAGGCTAGCCCGGGCTAGCCCTGACCTCGGTGTCAGGCCCCTGTGGTTCACTAACGGCATGCCGCCTGGTGATCTTCCCGTCCTTGGCTTCCCCGATTCCGGCGCGTGGGAGTCCTGGCTTGCGGGGCAGCACGCTGATTCTGCGGGGATATGGCTCAAGATCCCTAAGAAGGGCTCGGCCGCGCCCGGGGTCCCGCACGCCGACGCGCTCGCCGTCGCGCTGTGCTACGGGTGGATCGACGGGCAGAAGGGCCGGCTCGACGACGACTACTGGCTGCAGCGCTTCACCCCGCGCAAGCCGGGCAGCCGCTGGTCGAAGATCAACACCGAGAAGGCCGCCGAGCTGATCGAGGCGGGCCGGATGCAACCCCCGGGGATGCGCGAGGTGGAGCTGGCCAGGGCGGACGGCCGGTGGGACGCTGCCTACGACGGGCAGCGGGCCATGGCCGTGCCCGTCGACCTAGCCGCCGAACTGGCGCGCAACGACGACGCGCGCGCGTTCTTCGCGACACTGTCCGCCGTGAACAGGTACGCGATCCTCTACCGGATCGGCGATGCCAAGCGCCCGGAGACCCGGGCCAATCGGGTCGCAAAGTACGTCGCGATGCTGGCCGCGCACGAGACCATCCACCCGCAAGCCTGACCGGCCGGGGCGCCCGGCCGGCAAGGGAGCGGGGGCCGCTGGGCAGATCCGGCGGCCCCAGGGCAGTCGCCTCGGGGCCGCCGGGTCACGTCGCGGCCGGCTCAGGCCTTGAGCTTGGCCAGCTCGGCCTGGACCATCGCCTCGTGCTGCTCCTCGTCCCTGCGGGCGGCCGATGGGTTCCAGCGGCCCCGCAGGATGGGGATGCTGAAGATGAACAGCACGATCCCGCCGAAGCACACCCAGTACCAGTTCTTCCACTGGCCGGGGGCCGAGGCCGCGGCCGTGGTCACCTGCGAGCCGTGGGCCTTCAGGTAAGCGAACACCGACGGCGGGACCTTGGACAGCGCGGCGAGCTGCGCCGAGTACGGGGCGATGGCCTTCAGGTCCGCGGCGTACGGCGCCACCTTCGCCAGCGCGGGCCCGGCCGCGATCACGCCAGCGATGGCGGCGCTGTTGGCGTCGATGGTGGACAGGATCGCCAGGCCCTTGGTGCCGCCGCCCGCCGCGGCCACGGCCTGGGCCGCCAGCGCCGGCGGGACCGTGGTCGGGGTGTACCTGGCGAGCTGCGCGAACAGCGCCGTGTGAGTCTGGATCACCGCCAGCTCGGGTGCGAACTTCGCCGCGTTGGCAAGCTGCACCGCGTCCGTCTTCGCGATGGCCAGGACCGAGGGGGGAATCTTCGAGGCGGTGGCCACGATGGCCGGGTGCGTGCTGGCGAACGCGAGCTCGCTCTTGTACGTGGTCGCGTATGCGGCGACCGTGGACCCGTAGTTGACCAGCGGGGTCACCGAAGTGATCACGGCCGGGATGATCAGGAACGAGATGAACACGACGATCCGGATGATCCAGCCCCAGATCGCCAGCCCGGTGGCGATCAGCGCCGGGTTCCTGGCCTCCACGGTCTCGGTGAAGCTGGCCATCCACGGGGTGTAGGCCACGCCCAGGCCGAACGACAGCGCCGCGAGGATCCCCGCGAGCGCGTAGTAACTGGGATGGTGGCCGGCCTGCAACAGGTAGACCACGGTCATCACCGCGGCCAGGATCCCGCCGATCACCATGAACGGCTTACGCACCCGGAAGAGGTCGGAGATCATCCCGATCAGGATCACCGCGATGACGTTGAAGCCCCACTGCCAGTTGCCGAGCCCGTTGGCATTCTTGACGGTGAAGCCGAACACGGTGGTGATGTAGATCACCAGGAAGCCGACCGCGGTGTAGTAGATCAGCAGCATGATCGACACCGCGAGGGCGGAGAGCACCACGTCGAGCTTGAGCAGCTGGCGGAACGGGTTGTGCAGCAGCGACTCGACATCCAGGCCCTTGGCCCGCGCCTCGATCAGCGCCCGGTCGCGCATGCTCACCATCAGCTGGTCACGCAGCCTGGGGGACAGCTCCCGCAGCCCGACGAGGGCGATCACGAAGACGACCAGGCCGGCGATGCCGCAGATGTGGTACTCGTGGGTCCAGAACCGGGTGTTGCTCACCACGGCCGGGACGGTGGCGCTGCCGACGGTCGCGACGATCAGGCTGCCCACGACCGGGCCGCTAGTCCAGAAGCCCATGGCCGTGGCCCGGCCCAGCTGCGGCGAGAAGTCGCGGATCAGCGCCGGCGTGGCCACCAGGCAGATGCCCTCGACGACCCCGACCACGAAGCCCTCGATGGTGAACGCCCACTTGTTGGTCGCGGCCGGCAGGATGAACGCCACGAACACCGCGGTGAACAGCAGCCCGAAGGCCACGAGGTTGGCGCGGCCGTACCGGTCGGTGAGCCCGGCGAACAGCGAGCCGAACGCGCCGATCAGGTTCCCGAAGGCGAGGGTGACCACATAGAACGTGAAGGTCATGTGCAGGTTGGCCAGGATCAGCGTCGAGACCGACCCGCCGACGTACAGCTCGTAGTACAGCGTGATCGTGGCCAGCACCGTGATCGCCAGGTAGAGGATCCGCGGCGCGGTGTCCGGATAGGAGTCGAGCTGACGGCGCCACAGCCAGGACACGCCGCCCCGGCCAGGCGCTAGATCTGCTGCAGTCGCATTCATGCGGTCCTCCTCGACCCAGTGCCTGTGCCTGGGGCGTCGAGGCGGACCCGGGGCGACCCCCCACACACACCACAGAAGTACGATGACGTACTTTTAAAGTTGTGGTTATCGTATGGGCGTGTCCGGTGTGAGACAAGAGGGGGTTCTTGCCCGGACTCACGAGGGTGAACCTGGTCTGCCCCGCGGCCGGAGCGGCCTGCCGCTGAACGCTGTCCGGGGGGCACAGCGGGAACGCCTGCTGCGCTCGGTGATCGCGGCGGTGGGCCGGTCCGGGTTCCGCAGCGTCACCGTGGCCGACATCGTCCGCGGTGCCCGGGTGTCACGGGCCGCGTTCTACGCCCACTTCGCCGACAAGGAGGACTGCTTCCTCGCCGCCACCCGCCAGGGCGGCCTGCTCATGTCCGGCCGCGTGCTGGCCGCGGCCCGGCAGCAGCCGGCGGACGCCAGCGCCGAGGCAACGCTGCGGGCCGGCCTCGCCGCGTTCCTCGGGTTCCTGGCCGAGGAACCCACCTTTGCCCGCGCCTTCTACATCGAGATGCCCGCCGCCGGGCCGAGGGCGGTCCGGCAGATCGAGGCCGGGCTGCACGGCTTCGCCCGGATGAACCGCGCCTGGCACGAGCGTGCCCGCCGCGACCATCCCGCCTGGCCGGTCGTCCCGTACCAGGCCTACTACGCGCTCGCCGGGGCCACCAGCGAACTCGTGCGCGCCGAGGTCCGCACCGGCACGACCAGCGCGATCATGAGCCTGGAGGACACGCTCGTCGCGCTGCACCTCGCGGTGCTGGCCGCCCGGCCCTGGGCGCTCCCGGCCGCCTCCTGACGCCGGCACACCGGCGGCCGGCACGCGGCCGCCAGCACGCCCTCCGCCGGCACACCGGCGCCCGGTGACCCCTTGACGGCCGCCGCTCACGTCGTACGATATCCGTATCCTGCCGACGGTATACAATTTCGCGCTCGCGGCGCTCGCGAGCCCGGCGTGAGGAGCGCAGCGGTGTACCACGAGCTCACCGTCTGGTCCCGCGGGATCATCATGGACAAGGAGGCGCGAGACGTCTCCTCGTGCATCGCGGCCGCCGCCCGCAAGGCGGGCTACTACACCGAGAACGTCAGCGACTACATCGACGACCCGGACCGGACCAACTGCCTGGTGCGCCGGTACGCCCGGTTCGGCGACCAGCCGATCCTCGACCGGTTCATCTACGAGAACCCGCATCCCGACTGGGTGGTGCTGATCGAGGAAACCATCATCAAGGCGGTGAACTTCTTCCGCGGCACCCGTGACGGCGAGGGGGTCCTCGTGGTCAACTCGGCCCGCGACCCGGAGTACCTGCTGAAGTTCCTGCCCGGGCCGATGCGGGCCAAGCTCGCCAAGCTGGTCGTCGTCGACGGCGTCGGCCTGGCCGAGCAGCGCGGCGACAGCCCGTGGATGTTCGTCCGCAACCTGTCCGAGCTCGCGTTCGACCGGATGTCCACCGAGGGCGCCGTGGAGCGGCTGGCGATCGGCATGGGGGTCGCGGCGCCGGTGATCGGCGCGCTCGTCGCCACCACCGGCACGCTCGCCATCGACGGCGTGGCCGAAGTCGTCGCCGACCGCGACGCCATGTACCGGGGCGCCGAGAACCACCGGGTGCTGGAGCTCAGCCCGTCGCAGACTGCCGGCTGACCAGCGGCAACAACCAGGGAGGCGATATGTCCGTACGCGGCACCCACGTCCCCGCGCACCTCAGGCTGCCGATCGCCGGCGTGACCCCGCCGCCCACCGAGGCCGGCGGCCAGCGGCTGTTCCCGACCGGGAACTTCCGCTTCTTCCGGCCGGTGTACCGGGACAAGATGCCGCCGTGCAACAACGCCTGCCCGACCGGGGAGCAGATCCAGAAGTACCTCGACTTCGTCAAGCACGACCGGTTCCTCGACGGCTACCTCACGATCTGCGAGGACAACTTCATGCCGTCGGTCACCGGCCGGGTCTGCTACCACCCCTGCGAGACCGCGTGCAACCGCGCCGAGCACGACGAGCCGATCGGCATCCGCGGCGTGGAGCGCTTCCTCGGCGACTTCGGCCTGCGGCTTCCCAGGAACCCGATCACCGGCACGCTGCCGCCGCTGAACGGGAAGACGGTGGCGATCGTGGGGTCCGGGCCCGGCGGCCTGGCCTGCGCCTATCACCTGCGCCGCCGCGGCTATGCCAGCGTGATCTTCGAGGCCAGCCAGAAGCCCGGCGGGATGCTGCGCGGCGGCATACCGCACTGGCACCTGCCCGAGGACGTGCTCGACGCCGAGATCGCCAAGCTGCTCAGCCTCGGCGGCATCGAGATCCGGTGCGGGATCCGGGCCGGCACGCCCGACCTGACGTGGGCGGACCTGCAACGTTACGACGCGGCGTTCCTCGCCCTCGGCCAGGACGTCGGCAGGCGCCTGGACGTGCCGGGCAGCCAGGCACGCGGGGTTACCGGCGCCCTGGAGTTCCTGCGCGAGGCGGGCCTGGGCCGGCCGGTCCGGACCGGCAGCAAGGTGCTGGTGATCGGCGGCGGCAACACCGCGTCCGACGCCGCGCGCAGCGCGATCAGGCTCGGCGGCGGCACCGCGACGATCGTCTCGCTGGAGGCCGCCGCCGAGCTGGCGATCGTGCCCGAGGACCTGGAGCAGGCGGCGGACGAGGGCGTGGAATTCAGCCCGAACACCGCCTGCACGCAGATCCTCACCGAGGATGGTCATGTGACCGGCGCCGTGCTCTGCCAGGCCAGGCTCGGCAAGGACGCGGACGGCACGGTGATGCCCGAGCTTGTCGAGGGCACCGAGTACCAGGTCGGCTGCGACACCGTGCTGATCGCGATCGGCCAGGTGCAGCGGCTGGACTGGCTCCCCGCGCACCTCAGCGACCGCGGGCTGATCACCGCGGACGCCCACGGCCGGGTGGAGGGCAACGTCTTCGCCGGCGGCGACGTGCTGCGCGGGCCGTCGATGGTGGTGGACGCGCTCGGCGACGGCAAGCGGGCCGCCCGCGACATCGACCGCCTGCTGACCGCGCAGGAGCTCGCGGCCGATCCGCCGCCCGAGGTCATGCCGTACGAGCGGCTGAACACCGCGTACTTCCCCCGCGCGCCCCGGATACCGGCTCCGCTCGCCGACCCGGAGCGGCGCCGCCGCAGCCAGGAGGCCGAGGTGACCCTGGGCTACAGCCTCCAGCAGGCGGCGGCCGAGGCGGATCGCTGCATGAGCTGCGGTGTCTGCAACGGCTGCGACAACTGCTACATCGTCTGCCCGGACGTCAGCGTGATGCGCGACGCGCGGGAGAACGGCCGCTACTCGATCCGCACCACCTACTGCAAGGGCTGCCTGGTCTGCGTGCAGGAATGCCCGACCGGCTGCCTGGAGAAGGTGCCCGAGCTCGACTTCAGCGAGCCGGACGCGGTGGTCCGGATGGAGACGGCCTTCGCGCCCTACGACGGCGCGCACGCCGAGCAGTCGGCGTTCACCAGGCAGCTCATCGAGGAGTCGATCGCTGAGTACGACGCCGCGCGCAGGCTGCCCGCCCGGGCCAGCGCGCAGCCAGAGGCCCCTTCAGGACATTGACGAGAACGGTAAGCACCGGGGTGAGCGCATGACCAGCATGCATGTGGCGGGCGCCCAGCCAGCGCCGAGGCTGGGCCGGGCGATCAGGACCGCCGACGGCGAGCGGTTCCTGGCCGGCCTGGCCGGCCAGAAGCTGCGGCTGAACGGCTGCGCGGCGGCGGCGTACGCCGCGCTCTACGCCAACGTCGACGTGATCACGGCCTACCCGATCCGGCCGTACACCGCGATCATGATGAACCTCTCCCAGTTCATCGCCGACGGCATCCTGGACGCCGAGTACCTGCACGCGGACGGCGAGCACTCGCAGCTGTCGGCGGCGTTCGGCGCCGGGTCGTGCGGCGCGCGCGCGTTCACCGGATCCTCCGGGGTCGGCGTGACCTACGCCTACGAGATGTACTCGATCATCTCGGGGGCCAGGATCCCGGTCCAGATGGCGATCGCCGACCGGACCCTCGACCCGCCCGGCGACTTCGGCTCCGAGCACACCGACGCGCTGTGCACCAGGGACATGGGCTGGCTGCTGGGCTGGGCCGCCACGCCGCAGGAGGTTTTCGACAAGAGCCTCATCGCGTACGCGACCGGTGAGGACCCGCGGGTGCTGCTGCCGCAGATGGTGGTGCAGGACGGCTACTTCGTCTCGCACATCGCCGGCGAGGTGGAGATGCCGCCCGCCGCGGACGTCGACGCCTACCTGCCGCCGTACCAGCTGCCGTTCCCGCTCGACCCCCGGCGGCCGGTGTCGCACGGCCCGCAGATCCATCCCGAGCAGGGGCCCCCGCTGCAGCTGGAGCGGGCCCGCGCGATGGAGGACGCGATCGGTGTCATCCGGCACAAGACCGACGAGTTCGCCGCCGTGTTCGGCCGCCGGTACCCGCACTTCGTCGAGGAGTACCTGCTCGACGACGCGGAGATAGCGCTGGTGATCTCCGGCGGCCACTCGGTCACCTGCCGCGCTGCGGTTCGCCGGCTGCGCGAGCAGGGCATCAAGATCGGCATGGCGCGGCTGCTCTGGATCCGCCCGTTCCCCAGCGACGACCTGCGGGCGGCGCTGCGCGGCGTCAGGGCGGTCGGCGTCGTGGAGACCAACCTGGGCCTGGGCGGCGCCAGCTACGGCGGCATCCTCTCGCTGGACGTGACCACCGCGCTGTACCAGGCCGATTACGAGCGCCCGCTGGTCACGTCGTTCATGGCGGGCCTCGGCGGCGAGACCGTGCCGGTCGCCGAGTTCGGCTGGATGGCGGGAAAGCTCGGCGAGGCGGTGCGCCGCGGCCGGGTGGAGAAGGCGGCCCACTGGGTCGGGTTCGAGGAGTAGGAGCGCACCGATGGCACACGAGGTCGTCCGGCAGAACCTGCCGCTGTTCGACGAGGAAGGGCGCGCCGCCGCCGCGGTGAACGGGGAAGGCGAGATGGGCGGGGACGCCGGCCGGGGCCGTTATTACCTGCCGGACTTCCCCGAGGAGGACCCGTACGCGGCCGGGCACCGCACCTGCGCGGGATGCGGCCCCGCGATCCAGTACCGCTGGGTGCTCAAGGCCGCGGGCGAGGACAGCGTGCTCGCCGGGCCGACCGGCTGCATGTACGTGGCCAACTCCACATACCTGTGCACCCCCTACACGGTCCCCTGGGCGCACACCCCGATCGCCAGCGGCGGATCGTTCACGTCCGGCATGGCCGCGGGCTACGAGGCGATGATCCGCAAGGGCCGCTACCCGGGCAGGTACCCGAACATCATCGTGATGGCCGGCGACGGCAGCGCGGCCGATATCGGCCTCGGCTCGATCTCCGGCGCCCTGTACCGCAACCACGACGCGCTGTTCGTCTGCTACGACAACGAGTGCTACGCGAACACCGGGATCCAGACGTCGCCGACCACGCCGTACGCGGGGATGACCACGTTCACGCCGTTCGGCAAGGCGATCCCGGAGGGGAAGAAGCTGCCGCCGAAGAACCTGGCCAAGATGATGGCCGCCGGGCACCCGCACTGCTACGTGGCCACCACCACGGTCGGCTACCCCATCGACCTGATGAACAAGACCCGCAAGGGCCTCAACCACGTCGGCGCCGCGTTCCTGCACTGCTACACCCCGTGCCAGAAGGGCTGGGTCTACCAGACCTCGATGACGGTGGAACTCGGCCGCCGGGTGGTCGAGGCCGGCCTGTTCCCGGTCTGGGAGTACGACCCGGGCACGCGCGAGTACCGCTACTTCCACCCGCCGGTGCAGCGGCCGGTCACCGACTACCTGGCCATGCAGGGCCGGTTCGGCCACATGCTGCCCGAGCACATCGCCGCCACGCAGCGCGCCGCCAACCAGAACTGGCAGGACATCGGCATGGACGTGCCAGCGGACCTGCGCGCGGGCGAGGACCCGGCGCACCACAAGCGGCTGGCCGAGGAGACGTACTCGATGCCGCTGAACCGGGGCGTCGGTGCCTAGCCCGGGCGGCCCGGCGGCGCCGGGCATGACCGGCCAGTGGCAGGTCCGCTTCGACGGCGGTCACCAGCAGCGGTACCTGGCCGACCGGGCCGCGGTGCTCCGGTACGTGCTGGCCGTCGCGGCGCACGCCGCCAGCAGCCGGTTTGAGGTGTACGCGGAGGCCGAGCCGGTGCTGCTGGCCGACGGCTCGCCGGGCGGCAGGCAGTTCAGCCTGGCCGAGGTGATCGACCTTGCCAGGCCGGGGGAAGCCGGCCGGCTCCATGCGGAACTGGCGGCGCTGCGGGAGCGGCCGGCATGACCGGGCGCGGCGGGCACGTGTCCCCGGGCCCGGGGGCGAGGATCATCCCCCTGCAGCCGGGCATCGCCAGGCCCACCGGCGAGCGCCGCGCGCTGATGCGGGACGCGGTGATCCAGGTGGTGCGGCACCTGGTGGTCGAGTCCGTGCCGCCCGGTGAGCGCAGTGCCCTGTTCGGCCAGGCGGCGGACCTGCTTGACCTGGCCGGCTGGGGCCTTGACGAGCTGTTCGAGGCGAGCAGCGAGGGCCCGGCCCGAGACAACCTGCTCGGCAGGCTCGGGCTCTTGGAGGCATGAGACGGATGATGCCCCCAGGCCGTCTCCTCCCCCGGGCGGCCGGGGCCCGTGGGTGTACCGCTGGGCGGCATATAGCCCGCCCGGCGGTACACCTGCCACCGCCCGCAGAGAGGACGCCCAGGTGACAGACCGCTACCCGCACGAGCTGAAGCTGCCGCTCGCCCCGTACCGGTTCGTGTGGCGGGACGAGCCTGCGGTCGGCGCGGAGAAGAGCGCCACCGCGCAGTACACCGAGGAGCGGTACACGCACGCCGACGGCGGCACCACGATCATCCGCGAGTACGGCGCCGACGGCTCGTTCCACATCCTGTCCGATCGCGGTGAGATCGAGCTGATCGACAACGCGCAGGACCCCTACGCCCCCGACCCGGTCAGCGTGGTGCGCCTGCCCTGACACCTCAGCCGCTGGCCCGGCGCGGCCTGCCCTGCCCTCACCTCGCCCCGCCCCCTTTGGCCGGGCCGGCCCGGCCGGCGGGCGGCGGTGCGGTCGCTCCCGCGCCGCCCGGCCCGGCCGGGCCGTGGTAGGCGGACCTGGTCCGCTCGGTGTGCACGCGCGCCAGCTCCGCCGCCCGGTCCTCGTCGCCCGCTTCGATGGCGGCGATGATCTCGGCGTGCTCGGCCCACGACTCGTGGCCGCGCGCCGGGGCCACCTGCCGGTAGTACCAGCGCACCCGCCGCCCGACGATCTCGGAGAGCTCGGCGAGCACGGCGTTGCCGGCGATCTCGGCCACCGCCGCGTGGAAAGCGTTGTTGGCGGCCACCGTGCGGTTGATGTCCCCGCTCTCGACGGCGGCGGCCCCTTCCCGCCACTTCGCGCGCAGCAGCGCAACGCCCCCGGGCGTCGCGGCCCGTGCCGCGAGCCGGGCCGTCGCGCCCTCGAGCAGCTCGCGGACGTCGAGGAGCTGGTCCACCTCACGGTCGGTCGGCACGTGCACGAACGCACCCTGGCTCGGGCGCAGGTCGATCCAGCCCTCGGCCTCCAGCCGGTGCAGGGCCTCGCGCACCGGCTGCCGGCTGACCCCGAGCTGGCGGGCCAGCTCGGATTCCACCAGGTGCTGGCCGGGCCGGAGGGCACCGGCCACGATGAGCTCGACCAGGGCCTCGTACACGGACTGGCGCAGCGGCACCGGCCGCTCGACCGGGCGGATCAGCCCGGGCGGCACGCCGCCCGCGGACGTTCCGGCCATGCCCGTCACGGCCTCCCCGCTTTCCGCTGACCCGGCACGGTCACAGCATACCGGCGACTGTATCCAAAATGCGGCGCCCGCGATCCGTGGGTAACCGGCCGGCGGTGCGTGGACAGCCGGCTGATGGTCCCGCCCGTGGGTGACGTCCGGCCCTGACCGGTGTGCCCGCCGGCAGGCAGGCTGAAAGCGTGGTCCGCGGCAGGCGGGCATGCCGGACCTGCAGATATGCAGCGGGGAGACGAGGAGAGCGACGGTGGTGAACGTTGAGACCGCGCCACGCGGTCCCGCTCCGCGGGCCGTTGGCCCTGGCGCCGGCAGGGCCGTCGAGACCGTCTCGCTGGCGAAGAAGTTCGGCCAGCTGGACGCGGTCAAGGGCGTGTCGTTCTCGGTCGCCCGGGGCGAGATCTTCGCGTTCCTGGGCCCGAACGGGGCGGGAAAGACCACCACGGTCAGGATGCTGTGCACGCTGACCCGGCCGACCAGCGGGCGGGCCACGGTGGCGGGATTCGATGTGGCGCGCCAGCCGAAGGCGGTGCGGCGGCGGATCGGCCTGGTGTTTCAGGAGCAGACCCTCGATGACCGGCTGACGGCAGAGCAGAACCTGCGTTTCCACGCGGTGCTCTACCACGTCCCGCACGACCAGGTCGAGGAGCGGATCGGGCGGGTGCTGCGCCTGGTGGCACTGGAGGACCGCCGGCATGACCTGGTGTCCACGTTCTCCGGCGGCATGGCCCGGCGGCTGGAGATCGCGCGGGGCATCCTGCATACCCCGGCGGTGCTGTTCCTGGATGAGCCCACCGTCGGGCTGGACCCGCAGACCCGGGCCCTGGTGTGGGAGGACGTGCTGCGGCTGCGCCGCGACGAGCATGTGACGATCTTCCTGACCACCCACTACATGGATGAGGCCGAGTACGCCGACCGGCTGGCGATCATCGACTACGGCTCCATCGTGGCCACGGGCACGCCGGACGAGCTCAAGCGCGAGGTCGGCGCCGACACCGTCGAGCTGGTCACCGCCGACAACGCCGCCGCCGCTGCCCGCCTGGCAGCGGCCGGCTTCCGGGTGCGCACCGGCGCGGAGAAGCTGGTGGTGTTCGCCGAAGATGGCGAGGCACTGGTGCCCCAGCTCATCGAGGCCGCCGGGGTGCGGGTCCGCAGCGTGCACGTGCACCGCCCCACCCTCGATGACGTGTTCCTGCACTACA
>JASHPR010000634.1 GCA_030038015.1 Streptosporangiaceae bacterium | reverse complement strand
GTACTCGACGCGGGCGAGGCGCCGACCGAGCCCAGGCTGGCCCGCGACCTTGCCGCGGCGCTGCCCGACGGCGCGCTGCTCTGGGCCGGGTCCAGCATGCCCGTGCGAGACCTGGACCAGCACATGCCGCCGCGCGCCGGGCTGCGGGTGATGTGCAACCGGGGGGCCAACGGCATCGACGGGCTCGTGTCGTCGGCCATCGGGGCGGCGCTGGCGCATCAGGCCGCGGGCGGCGGCCCCGCCTTCGCGCTGATCGGCGACCTCGCGTTCGTGCACGACCACGCAGGCCTGCTGCTCGGGCCCGAAGAGCCCAGGCCGGAGCTGTGCATCGTCGTTGTCAACAACAACGGGGGCGGCATCTTCTCCACGCTGGAGCAGGCGGCCTTCCCGGAATCGTTCGAGCGGCTCTTCGGCACGCCGCACGGGGCCGACCTTGGCCTGCTCACCCGGGCCGCCGGGCTGCCTCACCTGCTCCTTGACCGGGCATCGGGCCTGCCCGGGGCGCTGCGCGGGACCGGGCTGCGGGTCGTCGAGGTGCGCACGAACCGGGCCGCCGAGGCGGAGCTGCGCAGGCGGCTGCTCGGGGCCTGCGCGGCGGCCGCGGCCCGCGCCTAGCCCTGCAGGGCGTCCTGCATCGCGCGGAACTTGGTCTGCGCCTCGGCCAGCTCGGCCCCGGGATCCGAGTCGGCGACGATCCCGCAGCCGGCGAACAGCCGCGCCCGGGAGCCGTCCAGCTCCGCGCAGCGCAGCGCGATGCCCCACTCCCCGTTGCCGTGGGCATCGACCCAGCCGACCGGGCCGGCGTAGCGGCCCCGGTCCATCCCCTCGAGCTCCCGGATCAGCTCCATCGCCGGCCCGGCCGGCGTGCCGCACACCGCCGCCGTGGGGTGCAGCGCGGCCGCCAGCGCCAGGGCCGAGGCATGCTCGCCCAGCGAGCCGCTGCCCGGGGGCGGCTGCGGCGCGGCGAGCCGCCCGGCCACATGCGTGGCGAGATGCTGAACGTTGGCCAGCCGCAGCAGCGACGGCTGGGCGTCGATGTCGAGCCGGTCGCAGAACGGCGCCAGGGCCGTGCGCACGTCGGCGACGGCGAAGCGGTGCTCCGCGACGTCCTTGGCCGAGGCGAGCAGCGCCGCGCCGAGCTGCCGGTCCTCGGCGTTGCTGCCGCCGCGCGGGGTGGTCCCGGCCAGCACGAGCGAGCTGACCGCCGCGCCCTCCCGCCTGATGTAAAGCTCGGGCGTGGCGCCGACCAGGCCGGCGCAGCAGAACGTCCAGCAGTCCGGGTAGCGCACGGCCAGCCTGGCGAGCAGCACCCGGGCGTCGATCTCATCCGACGCTGCCGCGTACAGGTCCCTGGCGAGCACGACCTTGCCGAGATCGCCGGCCTGGATACTGGCCACGGCCGCGCAGACCGCGCGTTCCCACTGCGGTGCCGACAGGCTCCCGTCGTGCCAGCGCAGCTCGCCGGGCGCCCGCACCGGGCGGACGGGACCGGCGGAGGCGTCCCGGCCGCCGACCGTGGTCAGCCAGGACCTGCCCGAGCTGCGGCCGACGATGACCGCGGGCACCACCAGGACCGAGCCGTCCGACGCCGGGTCGAAGGTGAAGCTGCCGAACGCGACCGGCCCGCAGCCGGGGAGGCCGACGTCGTCGGCGACCTCGGCGCCGTCGAACAGCTCGGCCAGCCACTTCTCGCCCGCGGTGAACCGGTCTTCGCCTGCCGGGATGCTGACCCGCGCGGCCTCCCCCCAGCCCACCAGCCCGTCGCCGCGGCGGATCCAGGCAAGCGGCCTGCGGTGCGGCAGCCGGGCGATGAGATCACCCGCATCGCCCACCGGGACCGTCCGCACGGCCAGCCGGCCCGGCGCCCGCTGGCCTGGCTCATCGCGCTGGGCTCCCACGGCTCCCAACTTTACGTGCGGTGGCACTACGCAGCCCGGCCAGGGCGCTGCTGGGTCTCCTGGCCCGATCCCGTTCCGGTGTTCTCAGCAGGGAGCTGCATCAATGATCTTGAGAACCCGCTGCCCGGCACGGGGTGGCAGGTGCGCATGGGCCTGCTAAGCCGGGCCAACGGCCGGTGACGGCCCGCCGCTGCGGCCACGCAAGGCGGCGCCAACGGCGGTGCCCCAGATGAGCACCACGATTCCGTACAGGCCCAGGGGCGCGGCGGCTGCGGGTCCGAAGGCCGCGGTGGCCAGGCCGGCTGCGATGGCGAAATCGCGCATCGAGGTGGTCAGCAGGACAGCAGCGGCGGCCGGGCGGGGAGCGCCCCGGCCCAGGAGGCGGCCGGTGACGGCTGAGCCGGCCAGGAACAGGGCGAGGGCCGCGGCGACGCCGAGGTAGCTGGCGGATAGGTGCACCTCGGCGGCGGTCAGGGCGACGAGCGCGGCGACGGTGAGCGTGGCGGTGACGGTGGCCGCCTTTTGCGCCCGCGCTCCGATCGGCGCGACGGCGCGCAGGACCAGGCCGGCCGCCAGCGGGACGGCGACGATCAGGGCCAGATTGGCGATGACGGGGCCGGGATGAACGGCGGCGTGGCCGGCTTCGAGGGTGAGGATCGGCCCGGCGGCCGCGACCGCGACCACCGTGGTGCCAATAAGGATTCCGGCGGCAAGAGCAGCCTCCCCATCGGCCATGGCGGTGGTGGCGACCGAGGCGATCTCGCACGGGGCGACGCCGACTGCCAGCACGCCGTTGCGCAGCGACCCGGCAGCCACCACCCGCGACGCTGCCCACGACAGGGCGGGCAGCACCGTGACACCGGCTGCGAGAGCCGCCAGCAGCGTGCGCCAGCTACCGGTCAAGCGGCGGAGCGCGGCGGGATCAATGGTCACGGCGGTCGCGAAGACCAATGCGGCGAGCAGGATGCTGATGCCCCGGCGGGCGTCCAGCCACGCCAGGGGTGACTGGATGCGCAGGCCTGCTGCCGCCGCGGCGAGCATGGTCAGCAGCTCCCAGTGTCCGGATGCGAGCGCTCGTAGCCGCGACGGCACTGGCAGGCTGGTCCAGGCGCCGCTCACGGGCGAGACTCTAGCCGACGCCCGTGACCGGACTGCTTCCGTTACCACCGCCGGCGGCGTTCCCGCTGGGTCACGACACCCGGCGAGGGCGCGGGCAACCTGCCGGCCGATCGCTCCAGCGTCGCGGGCGGCCAGATCCGGGTCGGCCAGTGGTCAGCCCGGAATGACCCAGTGTCCGGATTTCTCTGATCATGTTAGCCTCCACGCAGGCGGCCATCTGAGGAGCGGCCGGGCGGAGGGTCCGGGGAGGCGCGACACGTGTGCGGGATAGCTGGCATTCGGCTCAGGAATCCGGATCTGCAGCCCATCCTGGGTGAGCTGGTGGTCCCGATGCTCGATGTGCTCGCTTCGCGGGGGCCAGACTCCACCGGCGTCGCGATCTACGCCAGCGATGTGCCGGAGGGCGCGCTGAAGTACTCGCTGTGCGCGCCCGAGGTGGGCTACGACTGGGCGGGGTTCGTGGCCGCGGTCGAGGCCGCCGACGGCCGGCCGGCCGAGCTGCGCGGGCGAGGCCGTGATGCGGTCCTCGTCACGCGCCTGCAGCCAGGGCAGGCGCGGCCACTCCTGGCAGATATCGACCCGGCCGTCCGGCTGTTCGGCTACGGGGCCGCCATCGAGGTCTACAAGGATGTCGGGCCTGCGGCCGAGGTATGCGATCGTTACGGCGTGCCCCGCATGGCCGGCTATCAGGCCATCGGCCACACCAGGATGGCGACGGAGTCGGCCGTGACGACCGAGCACTCGCACCCGTTTGCGGCAGCGACCGACTTGGCCCTCGTGCACAACGGCTCGTTCTCGAACTACGCGAGCATCCGCCGCGGGCTGACCGCGGACGGCATCCGCTTTGACACCGACAACGACTCCGAGGTGGCGGCCAGGTACATCGCCCGGGAGATGAGCTCCGGCGCGGACCTGGCCGACGCGCTGCGCGCCGCGGCCAAGGTCTTCGACGGGTTCTTCACGCTGCTGCTCGCGTCGCAGGACGGCTTCGCCGTGGTGCGCGACTCGTTCGCCTGCAAGCCGATGGTGGTGGCCGAGACGGCCGACTACGTAGCGGTCGCGTCGGAGTATGTGGCGCTGGCCGACCTCCCCGGGGTGGAGAAGGCGGAAGTCTTTGAACCCATGCCCAAGGAGATCTACACATGGCAGGAGTAACCGCGGTCGAGCTGAGCTGCGCCGAGCTGTCGGTGCGCGAGCTGAACGAGGCCCTGCGCCAGCTGCCCGACGGCACGGCGGTGCGCATCACCCAGCCACGGGGCCGGCACAACCTGGCCGTCGGCCTGTCCGCCCGGCTGGACATCACGATCGCCGGCAACGCCGGCTACTTCATCGGCGCCCTCTGCGACGGCCCGCGCATCGACGTCCACGGGTTCGTCGGCTGGTCGGTGGGGGAGAACCTCATGTCGGGGACGATCCGGGTGCGGGGGAACGCCTCGGAGTGCTCGGGCGCCTCGGCGCGGGGCGGGCTGATCGTGATCGAGGGCGACGCCTCGTCCCGGGCCGGGATCTCGCTCAAGGGCGGCACGGTCGCGGTTGCCGGGGACGCCGGGCACATGAGCGGGTTCATGGCCCAGGCCGGGACCATCCTGGTCGGCGGCGACGCCGGCCCGTCGCTCGGCGACTCGCTCTACGAAGCCGTGATCTACGTCGGCGGGAAGATCGCCTCGCTCGGCTCCGACGCGCAGGTCGAGGAGCTCACCGAGCAGGACGTGCGCACCGCGGCGGACCTCGCCTCGCTGGCCGGCTTCTCGCACATCAGTCCCGAGAACGTGACCAAGGTGGCCTCCGCGAGAAACCTGTACCGTTTCGACGCGCTCAAGGACCAGAGGTACTGATGGGACCTGACCCCCACGAGAACGGCAGGCCGCTGGCCGGCGACGGCGGGCGCGGGCTGCCGTGGACGGGCACCGAGCCGAGTCACAGCTTCCCGCCCCAGGTGATCGGCCAGATCCACGAGATGGCCGAGTCCGGCCGGTACGAGATACGCGGCTGGGGCGCCAAGCGGGCGATGCCCACATTCGATGACCTGGTGTTCCTCACCGCATCGCTCACCCGCTACCCGCTGGAGGGATACCGCGAGCGCTGCGACACCACGACCGTGCTCGGCACCAGGTTCGCGAGCCGCCCGCTTGAGCTCGCGATCCCCATCACCATCGCCGGGATGAGCTTCGGCGCTCTGTCGGCCCACGCCAAAGAGGCGCTGGGCAGGGCCGCGACGGCCGTGGGCACCTCCACGACCACTGGCGACGGTGGCATGACTCCCGAGGAACGCAAGGCGTCGCGACTTCTCGTGTACCAGTGCCTCCCGTCCCGGTACGGCTTCAAGCTCGACGACCTTCGCGCCGCCGACGCGATCGAGGTGGTGATCGGCCAGGGCGCCAAGCCCGGCGGCGGGGGCATGCTGCTCGGCCAGAAGGTCAGCGAGCGGGTCGCTGCGATGCGGACGCTGCCGCCCGGCATCGACCAGCGGTCCGCCTCGCGGCATCCGGACTGGACCGGGCCCGACGACCTGCGCATCAAGATCGAGGAGCTCCGTGAGGCCACCGGCTGGGAGAAGCCCGTCTACGTGAAGCTGGGGGCGACGAGGGTGGATCACGACGTCAAGCTCGCCGTGGCCGCGGGCGCCGATGTGGTGGTGGTCGATGGGCTGCAGGGCGGGACCGGGGCCACCCAGACCGTCTTCATCGAGCACGCGGGCATCCCCACGATGCCCGCCGTGCGGGTCGCCGCCGAGGCGCTGCGGGAGATCGGCAAGCAGGACGAGGTCCAGCTCGTCGCGTCCGGGGGCATCCGCTCCGGGGCCGACGTGGCCAAGGCGCTCGCGCTCGGTGCCGACGCGGTCTCGATCGGGGTCGGCGCCCTGATCGCGCTGGGCTGCAACCGCCCCACCTATCGCGCGGGCGGTGCCGATCACGACGCGACCGCCGACTACGCCGCCATCGGCACCGCGCCCGGCTACTGCCACCACTGCCACAGCGGGCTCTGCCCGGTCGGGGTGACCACCCAGGATCCCGGGCTGGAGCAGCGCCTCGACCCGGAGGTCGGCGCCCGGTGGATGACGAACTACCTGAAGGCGCTGACGATGGAGCTCACCGCCCTGGCCCGGGCGTGCGGCAAGTCGAACGTGCATCACCTCGAGCCCGACGATCTCGTCGCGCTGACGGTCGAGGCCGCGGCCATGGCCAAGGTGCCGCTGGCGGGCACCGACTGGGTGCCCGGGGCGGGCGACCGACGGTTAGCCGGGCGCACGGCGCGGGCCGTGCCAGGATCACCGCAGGAAGGGAGGCCCAATGTACGCAAGGGTGCTGGTGGCCGTGGACCACTCTGAGGCCTCGGAGCGCGTGCTCGCCGCCGCTCGTGACCTCGCGTTGCTGTCCAGGGGCGAGGTCTGGGTGCTCCACCTGCGAGAGCGGGAGGTCATACCCAGGCTGGGCCTGGTGCCGGCCGAGTCGGAGGACGCCGCCGAGGCGGCGGTCGCGTCCGCGGTCGACGAGCTGACCGCAGCGGGTATCACGGCCCACGGCCTGATCCGGGACACGGTCTTCGGGCACGCGGCGCGCGAGATCATCGACGACGCCCGGGAGCACGACGCCGACGTCATCGTCATGGGCTCGCGGGGCCGCGGCGACCTGGCCGGGCTGGTCCTCGGCAGCACCGCGCACAAGGTGATCCACCTGGCGGACCGGCCGGTCCTGGTGGTGCGCTGAACCGAGCGCGGACACCATGACCAGGGCGCTCGTGCTACAGCACATCCGGTGCGAGCCGCCGGGGGTCTTCACCGACGTGCTCGTCCGGCATCAGGTCACGATCGAGACGGTCGAGCTTGACGAGGGCGACCGCCTGCCGGACTGGCGCGACGTGGACCTCCTCGTGGCCATGGGCGGGCCCATGGGGGTGTACGACGAGGCCGAGCACCCCTGGCTGGCCGCCGAGAAACGGTGGATCGCGGCCGCCGTGCGGGCCGGGGTACCTTACTTCGGCGTCTGCCTGGGCGCGCAGCTGCTGGCCGCCAGCCTCGGCGCGCAGGTACGCACCGGGAGCGCCCCGGAGGTCGGTGTCCTTCCGGTCGCGCTGACCCCGGCGGGCCGGGCCGACCCCGTCGCGTCCGTTCTGGGCCATGAATTCCTGGCGCTGCAGTGGCATGGCGACACATTCGACATCCCGGCCGGTGGCGTGTGCCTGGGCCAGTCCGCGGCCTACCCGCATCAGGCCATGCGCTTCGGCGATGTCGCGTATGCGGTCCAGTTCCACGTCGAGGTGACCGACCCGATGTTCGCGCAGTGGCGGGAGGTGCCGGCCTACGCGGCCTCGGCGCAGGCCGCACTGGGCGCCTCGGGCTTCGATAGCCTCGCCCGCGCGTTCGCGGCAAGCCGGGAAGCGATGGCCGAGTCGGCTGACCGGATGTTCGGCAGCTGGCTGCGCCGGATTGGCATCCACTCTGGTGAAACACCGTTAACCCATTGGTAACTGCACGTGAGTGGCCGGCTCCGGATCGCTGGTTCCGCGATGCGCCTGACTTCGCTTGGTAAAAGGCGTGTTACCGAACGAGCTGGCGTATGGACAGCGTTAGGAAAGCATGCTACACAACGTTTACCTGGGGTGAACGACTGGGTCCGGTTACTGCCCGCGAGCGGAGTGAGCGCCATGCCAGATGTCGAGAGTGATCTCAGGGCACGGGCCGAGTCGGACAGCGTGGAGTTCTTCTTCGCCATGTTCGTCGACATGCATGGCAAGCCCTGCGCGAAGATGATCCCGGCCGAGGCGATCCATGTCCTGACTGGCGGGGGTGCCGGCTTTGCCGGGTTCGCGGCCGGCCCGATGGGCCAGAGCCCCGCGGATCCCGACATGATCGCGGTCCCGGACCCGGCGTCGTACACGGTCGCCCCGTGGCAGCCCGAACTGGCCGTCCTGCAGTGCGACATCCACGTCGAGGGCGAGCCCTGGCCGTACACGCCGCGGCTGATCCTCAAGGGGATGGTGGAGAAGGCGCGCCAGCGTGGCCTGGTCTGCAACGTCGGGTGCGAGGCTGAGTACTTCCTGGTCAGGCGATCCGACGGCGGCGGGATCGAGCTGGCCGACTCGCTCGACCGGGCAGAGGCGCCCTGTTATGACGCCAAGGGCCTGACCCGGATGTTCGGCCACCTGACGACCGTGTCGAAGTACATGAACCGGCTGGGCTGGGCGAACTACGCCAACGACCACGAGGACGCCAACGGCCAGTTCGAGCAGAACTTCGCCTACGCCGACGCGCTCACCTCGGCCGACCGGCTCATCTTCTACCGCTACATGGTGCATACCCTGGCCCACCAGGCGGGCTTCGCCGCGACGTTCATGCCCAAGCCGTTCGCGAACCTCACCGGGTCCGGGCTGCACCTGCACTCCAGCCTGTGGGACGCCGAGTCCGGTGCGGAGCTGTTCGTCGACCCCGACGACGCGCGCGGCCTCGGGCTGTCCCAGATGGCCTACCAGTACATCGGCGGCCTGATCGCCCACGCCCCGGCGCTGGCCGCGATCTTGTGCCCCACGGTGAACTCCTACAAGCGCTTCGGCGTGGGCGCGCCGCAGTCCGGCGCCACCTGGGCTCCGGCCTACGCCACCTACGGCGGGAACAACCGCACCCAGATGCTCCGGGTGCCCGATGGCGGGCGGGTGGAGAACCGGGCCTGCGACGGCTCGGCCAACCCGTACCTGGCCATGGCCGCGCAGCTGGCCGCCGGCCTCGACGGCATCGACCGCGGCCTCGACCCGGGCGAGCCGAACCTCGACAACCTGCACGTGCTGCCGGCCGAGGCGGTCGCCAGCCGCGGAATCCGGGCCCTGCCGCCCACCCTGCTGCACGCGGTGGACGAACTGGTCGCCGACGACGTGCTGCGCGAGGCGCTGGGCAAGACGCCTGACGGCGACTACGTCGACTACTACGCGAAGGTGAAGCGCGAGGAGTTCCACGCCTGGCACTCCGTCGTGACCGACTGGGAGGTAGAGCGCTACCTGACGCTCTTCTAGGTATTCGCGGAGCCTGCTCCGCGGCAGGGGCTATGGGGGTCGTCCCCAGGGCCCCAAGGGACAGAACGGCGACGGCGCGGGCCTGAGCCAGCGGGAGGAACCATGACCACCGCAGACGGAGTGATACTGGAGAAGGGCCTGGTCAAGGGGACGAACTGGTGGGGCGCGTTCGTGATCGGGCTCGCCGGAACGATCCTGGTCACCGGCATCGCGCCATACGTGGTCCAGGGCACCGGCGCGCTCGGCATCATCCTGATCGGCATTGAGACGATCGCGGGCTGCTTCCTGTGCCTGTGCCTGGCCGAACTCGGCTGCATGTGGCCGGACCGGACCGGCGGCATCCCGGGATACGCGATGGAGTCGTTCCGGCCGCTGGTCGGCGACACGGCCGCCCGGCACATCGGCGGAACCTCGGGCTGGGCTTACTGGCTGGGCTGGTTCCCGGTCGCGCCGATCAACGTGATCCTCACCGCGTCCTACCTGGCGGTGCTGTTCAACTTCAGCGATGGCCACATGATCATGCCGGTCGGCAGCACCTGGGGCTCCCCGATCGGCGTCACCGAGATGCTGATCTGCTTCGCGCTGCTGCTGGCGATCTTCATCCCCGCCTACCTGGGGATCCGGCTCGGCGCGGCCTTTGCCACGGTGCTGGGCGTGCTGTCGATGCTGCCGATCACAGTGATGATCTTCCTGCCGTTCTTCAAGCCGAGCGTGATCCACTGGGGCTACGTGGCCGGATTCCACGCGCCCCCCGGTGTCCACGTCAGCACCACGTTCCTGGCCGCCTGGAGCTTCCCGATCCTGTGGAACGTGATCGCGATGGAGGCCGCGGCCTGCTACGTCGGCGAGTGCCACGGCGGCGCGCGGGACGCGAAGATCGCGCTCACCGCCGAGGGCATCTTCGGCATGTTCATCTACATCATGACGCCGCTGATGTTCGTGGCGGTGCTTGGCCTGCTGCTGACGTCGACCGACCCGCGCACCGAGTACCTCGCCTACACCGCGCACATCTTCGGCAAGGGCTCGTGGGAGAACTGGTTCGTGGGCGTGCCGCTGATCCTGGCGCTGGCCCTCTCGGTGCTCAACGCGATCATGGGCGTCGGCCGGTCGCTGTACCAGGCTGCCGAGGACGGCCAGCTGCCGCGCTGGTTCGAGAAGAAGAACCGGCACGGCGTGCCGGGCAACGCGATGGCCTTCAACGTGGTGTGCGCGGGAATCCTCGTGCTGCTCGGCTCGCCGCTGCGGATCTACATCATCTCCAACGGCGGGTACCTGCTCGCCTGCGCGGGCGCGTTCGGCGGCTACTTCGTCTACCGGCACCTGCGGCCAAACGACCCGCGGCCGTTCCGCCTGCCCACCTGGTGCAAGTGGCTCGCGCTGGCGGTCTTCGTCTTCTGGATGGTTATCTACTTCTTCGGCGGCTGGAACTCGCCCAAGGTCGTGGTCGGGCCCGGCCAGGGGCCAGAGCTCTACCTGCTCGGGTTGCTGATCGTCGCCCTCTACGCTCCGCTGTACTGGTGGCGGAAATGGCAGGACCGCAGGCTCGCCGCCGGCGGCCGGCTCAAGCTGGCCCCGGAGGCCGGCGAGGCGGCGGCCGTACTGGGGACGGTCAGCATGCCGGATCTGGTAGGCGCGGCGGAAGCGCCGCCCGGTGACGGCGCGCCCGACCCGGTGAGCGGCGCGGAGCCATCGGGCGAGCCGCCGGTCGCCCGGTAACCGGGGCAATGCTGTTCGGCCGGCGTCGCTGGGATCCGCAGCCGACCGCGCCGGCGGCGGTGCTGCTGGCGTCCTCCGGCGCGCCGTTCAGCAAGGCGGCGGTTCGCCGTGCCCGCGAGCTCGCCGCCGGCCAGCCGGTCGCGGTGCTGTCGATCCTCAAGGTGTACGGCTCGACCTTCGGGCTGCCCAACCCCGGGCTGATGCCGACCCGCGGCGAGCGCGAGGAGCAGTTCAAGATCGTGGGCAAGGCGATCACGGAGCTGGAGCGGCGGGGCTGCACGGTCGATGGCCAGATCGCCGCGACCCGCAGCGCCGGGCGGACGATCGCCAAGGTGGCGCGCACCCGGCAGGTGCGTTACGTCGTGATGGACAGCCGGCCAGCGACCGGCGTCCGCAAGATCATCGAAGGCGAGCTGACGAACATCGTGCGGCGGCGGCTGGGCAACCGGGCAACGCTGGAACTGGTGAGCCCTGAACCCTAACGGCATTCATACGGCCCTGCGGATGGCGGACCTCCAGCGCGGCGCGATGATGGAGGTGATGCCAGGCGGCTGGCAGAGCCCACGAAGGCCGCGTGAGGTTTGATGTTCGCGAGGATCCTGGTAGCGATCGACGACGTCAGCCAGATCCAGGACGCGCTCGACCTGGTGAAGGACGTCGCTGTCGCGGGGAGGTCAGAGGTACGAGCGCTGCACCTGCGGCTTCGCGAGGTTTCCGGCTTCCACTGGTACTCGCGGGAAACGCCGTCCGAGGCATCGCTCGTCACAGAGGCGGCGACGTTCGAGCTGCGGATGGCCGGCCTGGCGGCGGGCGGCGGAGTCCGAAACGTGCCCGTCGACCGGGTCGCGGAGGCGATCCTCGCCGAGGCGAAAGCCTTCGACGCCGATCTCATCGTGCTGGGCCGCCCGGCCCGCGGGGAGCTGCTGACCCGCCTGCTCGGCAGCGTCACGCTGCGGGTCATCCGGCGGTCGAGCTGCCCGGTGCTCGTGGCGCAGCACCGGGACGGGAGCGCCGATAAGGCCATTTCCTCTGACGCCTCCGCCCACGGGAACTAGCCCAGGGGCGGGCGGGGACTAGGAAGGCTGCCAGGTCTCCCCGACCGTCGCCGAGCCGGGGCACCACGGGCCCAGCTCGGGCTGGGGGAACTTGGCGTGCCGGCGCTTGAGCCAGATGCCGTAGGAATTGCTTTCCTGCAGGTGCTTGATCAGCACCTTGCGGGCGTACTCGTCCTCCCGCCCCGGCGGGATCTCAAAGTGGATCTTGAGGAAGGCGTTGGTGTAGCGGTCGAAGACCGCGGGCACCCCGTCCTCGTACATCAGGTGGATGTCCTCAAGCCAGTTGATGTCCTCGCCCGGCGTGGCGGCGACCAGGTCCACGTCATCCACCATGGACCGGTCGAACTGGTAGGGGAACGCCCGCCCGGTCAGCTCCTCGGTGTCGATGCCGATCTTCACCGTGAGCCGCGGAGGCGCGCCGGAGCCCGGGCCTTCCGGCCCGGGGGCGCCCGGGGCGGGCCCGCCGGAACCGAGTTGCTCAGACACCGCGGCCACCCCCCGGCGGCTCGTTCGAGATCTGCTTCTCGAGGAGCGCTTTTATCTCGGCCAGCGCGCGCTCCTCGGTCTGCCCGGGGATGTAGCTGGTCCCGGCCAGCGGCACCTTGGCCATCGCCGACGCCTCGACGGTCAGTGCGCACAAGTCCTCGGGCTCGAGGCTGTGCACGTCGGTCTTGCCGCACGCCCGCGCGAACATCTGCGCTTCCAGCGTGAGCGTGTGCAGGAAGTTGTAGACGCGCTCGGCGGCCTCGTCGACCACCAGCCGCTTGCGCAGCTGCGGGTCCTGCGTGGTGATGCCGACCGGGCAGCGCCCGGTGTGGCAGTGGTAGCACTGGCCGGCCGGGACGCCGACGGTGCCCTCGTAGTCGGTGACGCCGGGGATCTCCTTGTTGCAGTTGAGCGCCATCAGAGCCGAGTGCCCGATCGCCACCGCCTTTGCGCCGAGCGCCAGGCACTTGGCGACGTCCGCGCCATTGCGGATGCCGCCGGCCACCACCAGGTCGATCTCGTCGACGAGCCCGACGTCCTCGAGCGCGCGGCGCGCCTCGGGGATCGCGGCCATCAGCGGGATGCCGGTCTCCTCGGCGGCGATGTGCGGCCCGGCGCCGGTGCCGCCTTCGGCGCCGTCCAGGTAGATGGTGTCCGGCCCGCACTTGGCGGCCATCCGGACATCGTCGTAGACCCGCGCGGCACCGAGCTTCAGCTGGATCGGCACCTGGTAGTCGGTCGCCTCGCGGATCTCCTGGACCTTCAGCGACAGGTCGTCGGGGCCGAGCCAGTCCGGATGGCGCGCCGGGCTGCGCTGGTCGATCCCGGCGGGCAGCGAGCGCATCTCAGCCACCTGCTCGGTCACCTTCTGCCCCATCAGGTGGCCGCCGAGCCCGACCTTGCAGCCCTGCCCGATGAAGAACTCCACGCCGTCGGCGAGCATCAGGTGGTGCGGGTTGAACCCGTAGCGGCTCTGGATGACCTGGTAGAACCACTTCGTGGACAGGTCGCGCTCCGGCGGGATCATCCCGCCCTCGCCGGAGCAGGTGGCCGTGCCGGCCATCGAGGCACCCTTGGCCAGCGCCATCTTGGCCTCGAGCGACAGCGCGCCGAAGCTCATCCCGGTGATGTAGATCGGGATGTCCAGCTCCAGCGGCCGGGCGGCAAAGCGCGCGCCGAGCACGGTCTTGGTCTCGCACTTCTCCCGGTAGCCCTCGATCACGAACCGGGTCAGCGTGCCGGGCAGGAACATCAGCTCGTCCCAGTGCGGGATCCGCTTGAACATCGAGAACCCGCGCATCCGGTACCGGCCAAGCTCGGACTTCACGTGGATGTCGTTGATCACTTCGGGCGTGAAGATGCTGCTCCTCCCGAGGACCGACCTGGCGCCGTCTTCGTTCTGGGTCATGGCTGGTCCCTGGGGTCAGAGGACGAGCTTGCGCTCGGCCGGCTCGAGGTTGTCGTAGTTCCACAGCTTCTGGCCGCAGACGAACTTGCGGAACGTCACGTTCGGCTCCATCCCGTAGATCCGCAGCTTGCGGGCAAGGAACTCGTCGTCGGCGGGGGTCAGCTCGGCCTCGACGCAGTCCACGCCCAGCGAGGCGATCTTGCCGCCGACGTAGATCGCGCCGTCGTACATGGAGTCGCCCAGGCCGCTGCCCACATTGCCGCAGATGATCTGCCGGCCCCGCTGCATCATGAACCCGGTGAGCAGCCCGGCGTCCCCGCCGACGAGGATCGTGCCGCCTTTCTGGTCGATGCCGGTGCGCGCGCCGACGTCGCCGCGGATCACCACGTCGCCGCCGCGCAGGGCGGCGCCGGTCAGCGAGCCCGCGTTCTTGTCGATCACGACGACGCCGGACATCATGTTCTCCGCCACCGACCAGCCGACCCGGCCGGTGATCCGGATCTCCGGCCCGTCGATCAGGCCGCATCCGAAGTAGCCGAGGCTGCCGTCGATCGTGATCCGGCACCGGGCCAGAATGCCGACCGCGATCGAGTGCTTGGCGCCCGGGTTTCGGACCGTCACGTCGGTGATCCCGCCGGCGTAGACCAGCCGGCGCAGTTCCAGGTTGATCTGGCGGGTGGACAGGCCGGCGGCGTCGAACACTGCCGTGCGCCCGGCGCCCTCGCCCTCGATGACCGCGGTTTCCGGGGCCCTGGCGTGCGGCTCGGCGAGGCCGCGGGCGTCGTAGCTGATCTTCATCGGTGCCACACCAGCACTTGGCGCTCGTACGGGTCGTAGGTATCGATCTCGCGCCCGATCACCGCGCGGATCGCGACCTCTTCAGAGGCCAGCGCGACGAGTTCCGCCGACTCGTAGAGGACCAGCGGCTTCGCGGCCATCTCGTCCTTCGCCACCCCGAGCGCGTCGCCGGTGACCACCAGGTAGGTGAACACCCCGTCGAGCTCGTCCAGGCTCTGCTTCATCGCGGTCTCCAGCGTGAGCCCGCCATCCATCTTCTGCGCCAGGTAGACCGCGATGATCTCGGAGTCGCACTCGGACTGGAACCGGTGCCCGATCCGCTCGAGCCGCCGCCGCCACTGGTGGTAGTTGGTCAGCTGGCCGTTGTGCACGACCGCGATGTCGGAGAACGGGTACGCCCAGTACGGGTGCGCGCCCGAGATGTCCACGTCGGACTCGGTGGCCATCCGGACGTGCCCTATCGCGTGCGTCCCGGTGAACCCGCCCAGCCGGTACCGCTCGGCCACGCTCTCGGCGTCGCTGAGGTCCTTGACGATCTCCAGTGAGTGGCCCAGGGACAGCACCTCGCAGCCCGGCACGTCCTCCACGTAGTCGGCGAGCGGCTTCAGCTCGCCGCTGTAGCGGAACCGCACCCGGAACGAGTACTCCTGGTCGCCGCGCACCGCGTCGATCGCCGCGCCGAGCTTGGCCAGCCGGGCCTCGATCTCGCCCCGGTGCCGCTCCAGCCGGTCGGCCCAGCCATAGTCTCTGGCCTCGTTCGGGTCGGCAAGCTTGATCCGCATCACGAGCATGTCGTCCGGCGGCCCGTACAGGGCGAAGCCGCTGGAGTCCGGGCCGCGGTGCTTCATCGACTGAAGCATCCGGGTCATCTCGCTGCCGATGTCGCCGGGCCCGTCCCGGTGGATGATGCCAGCAATGCCGCACATGATCGTGGCCCTCTCTTGCCGCGGGTGGCTACGGGAGGATGTCCAGGTACTCGCCGACATCCCAGTCGGAGACGGTCGCGCAGTAGCGCTCCCATTCGTCGGTCTTGTAGTGGTGGAAGACCCGGTACATATCGCCCGGCAGCGCTTCCTTGATCACTTCGTCCCTGGCCAGCGCCTCCAGCGCCTCGCCGAGCGTCATCGGGACCTTCCGGACCTTCTTGCCGCCCGCGATGGCCTCGTAGATGTTGCGGTCCTCCGGCGGTCCCGGGTCCAGGTTGCGCTGAATCCCATCGGCCATGGCCTTGATCACCGCGGCGAAGGACAGGTAGGGGTTCACCGCGGAGTCCACCGACCGGTATTCGAACCGGCCCGGGGCGCTGATCCGCAGCGCCGTGGTCCGGTTCTGGTAGCCCCAGTCGGCGAACAGCGGCGCCCAGAAGCCGGTGTCCCAGAACCGCCGGTAGGAGTTGACGGTCGGCGCGGTGATGCAGGTGAGCGCGCCCAGGTGCTCCAGGATGCCGCCGACCGCGTTCAGCCCGAGCTTGCTCGGCAGCCGCGGGTTGTCGGTGTCGGGCAGGAACATGTTCTCCTCGCCCTGCCACAGCGAGATGTTGTGGTGGCAGCCGTTCGCTGACACACCCATGAACGGCTTGGGCATGAAGCAGGGGAACGCCCCGAGCTCACGGCCCACCTGCCTGCAGATCTGCCGGTAGGTGGTGAGCCGGTCCGCGGTCTGCTCCGCCCGGTCGAACTGCCAGTTCAGCTCGAGCTGGCCAGGGGCATCCTCGTGATCGCCCTGGATCATGTCCAGGCCCATCGCCCTGCCGTACTCCATCACCTTGTGGATCAGCGGCTGGAGCTCGGCGAACTGGTCGATGTGGTAGCAGTACGGTTTGGTCTTGCCCTCGACCGACGGCGTGCCGTCCGGGTTGAGCTTGAGCCACATCATCTCCGGCTCGGTGCCGACCCGCAGGTGCAGCCCGGTCTCGGCCTCGAACGCCTGATGTATCCGGCGCAGGTTGCCGCGGCAGTCGGAGGTCAGGTAGCCGCCCGGGTCCACTTCCTCCTCGCGGTTGCGGAAAAGGGTGCAGAACACCCTGGCGGTCTTCGGGTCCCAGGGCAGCTGGCAGAACGTCTCCACGTCCGGCACGCCGACGAGCTCGGACGCCTCCGGCCCGTACCCGATGTACTGGCCGTGCCTGTCGGTGAACAGGTTCGCCGTGGAGCCGTACACGAGCTGGAAGCCGCGGTTCGCGACCTTCTCCCAGTGATCGGCGGGCACGCCCTTGCCCATGATCCGACCGGTGACGGAGACGAACTGGTAGTAGATGTAGCTGATGCCCTTGGCGTCGATCTCCGCCCGGACGCGCTTGACCGCCTCGGCGCGGTCGTCGGAGTCGGTGAACCGTTCGAGGTCGGTGCTCACGGGCCCTCCTGGCGGCCAGTCGGTCCGGCGGGCCGCGGCCGGCGAGCCCGTCGTGATTTACGGACAGTAAACCCCGTATCATGACACGATACAACACCTTGCCCGGCCCTCATTCTCCTTCCGGCCCGGGCAGCCGGGTTAGCGGGAATGCCGGCACTTCCCCTAAGGCTTATGTCGGACGGAAGCACCGCCGAGCGAGAGCGACAGATTTCTGGTTCGCCCCGCGGGGGAGGAGACTGGAAGGGATGACGCAGCTAACAGGTGCAGCCGGAGACGGCTCGGCGGCGCGCCACGGGGCGGCGGCCGGGCTCGGCGCCGAGGTGCTGGCCGGCGATGCGGGCGGGCCGGCTCCGTGCCCCGGCCCTGCGGGCGCGCTCGAGGAGTCGCTCGGAGCGGTCATCGCCGAGCGGGTACGCGAGTTCCGGCTGCAGCTCGGGCTGACCGTGGGGCATCTCGCCGAGCTGACCGGCCTGTCCAAGGGCATGCTTTCGAAGATCGAGAACGCGCAGGCGTCCCCCAGCCTGGCCACGCTCGCCCGCCTGTCCGAGGCGCTGAAAGTTCCCGTCACCGCGTTCTTCCGCGGCCTCAACGAGGAACAGGACGTCATGGTCGTCAAGGCCGGCCGGGGGCTGGACATCCAGCACACGAACTCCGGCCCTGGGCATCGCTACCAGTCGCTGGGCACCATGCGCGCCCCGCACAACACGCTGGAGCCGCTGCTGGTCACGCTCACCGAGCGGGCCGACACCTTCCCCCTCTACCAGCATCCGGGCACTGAGCTGATCTACATGATCTCCGGCCGGCTCGAGTACCTCTACGGAAGCTCCCGCTACCTGCTTGAGCCCGGGGACGCCATGCAGTTTGTCGGTGAGGTGCCGCACGGGCCGAACGCGCTGATCGAGCTGCCGATCCAGTTCATATCGGTCAAGTCGATCCAGCCGGTCGGCTGAGGTACCGGCTGGCCCTGTTATCGCGGCTTGTCACGGGTTGTCGCCTTTGCCTGCAGCGGGTTTAAGCGGGTCGTTGCGTTTACTCCAAGTGGACAATGTTTCATCACTGGCGTAACCTTTGCTCGGGGAATGTCGGTCACCACGATGACACGCGGGGAGGGCGAGGTCCCGTGCAGGTGATCACGAACGGACGCCGGCCGGCCGCGCGCCGCGTGGCATATCCCGCCAGGTACTCGGCGTTCGGGCTGCTACGCCGGGGCCTGATGCACCAGGACTGGCCGCCCGCCTGGCACGCGCACCCGCTCAAGGGCAGCTACGACGTCGTGATCATAGGCGGCGGCGTGCACGGCCTGGCCGCCGCCTACTACCTGGCCGCGAATCACGGGATCACCGACGTGGCCGTGCTGGACAAGGGTTACATGGGGTCAGGCGGCTCGGGCCGGAACACCGCGATCCTGCGGTCGAACTACCTCACCCCGGAGGGTGTCAGGTTCTACGACCGCTCGATGCAGCTGTACCGGACACTGGCCGCCGACCTGGACTACAACGTGATGTTCTCCCGGCGCGGCCACCTCACGCTGGCGCACAGCGACTCGTCGCTGCGCACGATGCGCTGGCGCGCCGAGGTGAACAAGGCCCAGGGCGTCGACTCCGAGGTGATCGGCCCGGCCGAGATCAAGCGGCTGGCGCCGTTCCTCGACGTCTCCGAGGAAGCCAGGTACCCGGTCCTCGGCGCGCTGTGGCATCCTCCGGGCGGCATCATCCGGCACGACGCGGTCGTGTGGGGCTACGCCCGGGGCGCGGACGCACTGGGCGTACAGATCCACCAGAACACCGAGGTCACCGGCATCGACGTGGCCGACGGGCGGGTCCGGGGCGTGCGCACGACCCGCGGCGACATCGCGACCCGGGTGGTGCTCAACGCGACCGCAGGCTGGTCCACGCTGATCGCCGACATGGCCGGGGTGGCCCTGCCGATCACGACCTCCCCGCTGCAGGCCGCGGTCACCGAGCCGGTGAAGCCGTTCCTGTCCACGGTCATCGTGTCCGGCACGCTGCACGTCTACATCAGCCAGACCGACCGCGGCGAGCTGGTGTTCGGCGCGAGCGTCGACCCGTTCACGTCCTACTCGATGCGCGGGTCGCTGGAGTTCATCGAGGGCCTGGCCGGTCACGTGATCGAGCTGATGCCCGCGCTCACCAAGGTGCGGCTGCTGCGGCAGTGGGCGGGCCTGTGCGACATGACGCCGGACTTCTCACCGGTCATGGGCCCCACGCCGGTGGAGGGGTTCCTCGTTGACGTCGGGTGGGGCACCTACGGCTTCAAGGCCGGCCCGGTGTCCGGCGAGGCGATGGCGCAGTGCATCGCGTCCGGCCAGACCCCGGAGATCATCGCCGCGTTCGGCCTCGACCGGTTCGGCGAAGGCGCGCTGGTCGGCGAGAAGGGCGCGGCCGCCGTCGGCCATTAGATCACCTGAAAGGTCCGATGATGATCCTGCTGCCGTGTGCCTGGTGCGGCCCCCGCGACGCTGGTGAGTTCCAGCACGTCGGCGAAGCCGCCGTGCGCCCCGACCCGCGAACCGTGACCCCGCGGGAGTGGCGTGCCTACCTCTACCTGCGGGCCAACCCCTGCGGCTGGACCACAGAGACCTGGTACCACCGGATGGGTTGCCGCCGGTTCATCAGGGTCGAGCGGCACACGGAGACCAACGAGATCCGCTCGGTCTCGGCGGCGGGGGTGCCCGCGGAGGAGACGGCCGGATGAATGGGTCGATGCGCATCGGGCCGCAGCCCGGCGAGGTGATCGATCGCGGCAGCGCGCTGACGTTCACCTGGAACGGGAGGTCATTCCCCGGCCACCCGGGCGACACGATCGTCTCCGCGCTCGCGGCGGCGGGCGAGCGCGTGTTCTCCCGGAGCATGAAGTACCACCGGCCCCGCGGCCTGCTCACCGCGAGCTTCCACGACCCGGGCTGCATGGTCCAGGTCGGCGACGAGCCGAACGTTCGCGGAGCCCACCGGCTGGTCACCGACGGGATGGCGGTGACCTCGCAGAACACCTGGCCGTCGCTGAAGTTCGACGCCAAGGCGGCGAACCGGTTCGCTGGCCGGTTCCTGGGCGCGGGGTTCTACTACAAGACGTTCATGCGGCCGCAGGCCCTGTGGCCCGCCTACGAGAGCGTGCTGCGGCGGTTCGTGAACGGCGGGTCCGTCTCGCCGGACACCCCGCACACGCTCGCGGAGAAGCGGCACGCCCATCCGGATGTCCTGGTCGCCGGCGGCGGTCCCGCCGGGATGGCTGCGGCGGTGGCTGCGGCGCGCGCCGGGGCCTCCGTCCTGCTCGTCGAGGAGGAGCACCGGCTCGGCGGTCACCTGCGCTGGGGCGGCGAGGCCGACCTGGCGGCCCTGGCCGACCTGGCCGGCCAGGTGGCGGCCGAGCCCGGCATCGAGGTGCTGACCGACGCGGTCGTGCTCGGCCGTTACGACGGCAACTGGATCGCGGTGCTGGAACGCGGATCGCGCCCGGCGGGTGCCGCCGGCGAGCGGCTGGTCAAGGCGCGGGCCAAGTCGCTCGTGGTGGCGCCCGGCCTGATCGAGCGGCCGTACGTGATCGAGGGCAACGACCTGCCCGGCGTCATGCTGTCCACCGCGGTGCGGCGGCTCATCAACCTGTACGCCGTCCGCCCCGGCGAGCGGGCGGTGGTGCTGACCGCCAACGCCGAGGGCGACAACGCGATCGCCGACCTCAAGCGGGCCGGCGTCGAGGTCGCGCGGGTGGAGGACGCCCGGCTCGGCGGCGACGTCCGCGCGGTCAGGGGGCGGGGCGGGGTGCGTGCGGTCGAGTTCACCGACGGCACCAGGGTCAGCTGCGACCTGCTGGTCACCGCCGTCGGCTGGACCGCACCGACGTCGCTGCTCAACATGGCGGGCAACCGCCCGGTGTACAGCGAGCGGGCGGCCAGGTTCTTCCCCGACGCGGCGGCGCTGCCCGAGGACGTGCTGGTCACCGGCGGCATCGCGGGCGACGGGAGCCTGGACGAACTGGCCGGGCACGCGGCGGCCACGGGGACGGAGGCCGCCCGCCGCGCCGCCCGGATCCGCCGCGCCCGCATCCTGGCCACACCGACGGCGGCCGGCGCGGCGACGCCAGCGGGCCACCCCGAGGTGGCTGATGAGGCGGCAGAGGGCCGGGTGACCGTTCCCGAGCTGCCGGTCGACCAGCATCCGGAGCTGTTTATCGGGCAGACGCACGGGATCGTCGACTTCAGCGAGGACGTGTCGTCCAAGGACCTCGCGACGGCCGTCGCGGAGGGCTTCGACTCGGCGGAGCTGGCCAAGCGGTTCACGACGGCGACCATGGGACCGCTGCAGGGCAAGCTCGAGACGGTCAACACGGTGGCGGTCGTGGCCCGCGCCACCGGCCGCTCGGTCGCCGACACCGGCACGACGACCTGGCGCCCGCCGTACGCGCCGGTCACGCTCGGAGCGCTGGCCGGGCAGGCCTTCGAGCCGGTGCGCTACTCGCCGATGCAGCCCTGGCACGAGGCCCACCGGGCCGTGCCGCTGGTGGCCGGCGCGTGGATCCGGCCGGATCGCTACGGTGACGCGCAGGCCGAGGCGCGGAACGTGCGCAGATGCGTCGGCATCATCGACGTCACCCCGATCGGCAAGCTCGACCTGCGCGGGCCTGACATCCCGAAGCTGCTCAACCTGCTCTACGTCAACAAGTGGTCCAAGCTGGAGATCGGCCGGGTCCGCTACGGCGTGATGTGCGCCGACGACGGGGTGGTGCTGGACGACGGCGTGACCGGCCGCCTGGGCGAGGAGCACTACCTGATGAGCACCACCTCCTCCGGTGCGGCCACGGTCTGGGAATGGGTGGAGAACTGGCTGCAGACCGAGCACCCGGACTGGACGGTGCACGTCACCCCGGTGACCACCGCGTACGCGAGCATCAACGTGGCCGGCCCGAAGTCACGCCAGCTGCTCGAGCGGCTGACCGAGGGCGTCGACCTCACCAACGACGCCTTCCCCTACATGAACGTGCGCACCGGCACGATCGCCGGCGTGCGCGACAGCGTGCTGTGGCGGATCGGCTTCACCGGCGAGCTCAGCTACGAGCTCCACGTTCCGGCCAGCTACGGGCTGCACGTCTGGGAGGCGCTCCTGGAGCACGGCGCCGACCTGGGCGCCGCCGCGTTCGGCGTGGAGGCCCAGCGGATCCTGCGGCTGGAGAAGGGCCACTTCATCGTCGGTCAGGACACCGACGGCCTCACCCGGGGGTTCAGCGCCGGGCTGGACTGGGCGATCAAGCTGGACAAGGACGACTTCGCCGGGAAGCCGGAGCTGGCCTGGCAGGGCAGCGGCGGCAGCCGGCTGGTCGGGCTGCAGCCGGCCGACGGGTCGGTGGTGCCCGAGGAGGCGAGCCTGGTCATGGACGGCGGCAGGATCGCCGGGCGGATCACCTCCAGCCGGATGTCACCGACCCTGGGCCGGTCGATCTGCCTGGCCCAGGTGGACGCCCACCTCGCCGAGCCGGGCACCGTGCTCACCGTGCGGCTGCCGAGCGGCCGCAGCATCGAGGCGCAGGTCCAGCCGCAGCATGCGCACGTCGACCCGGACGGGGGGCGGATGCGTGTTTGACGTCGTCGCCCGCAGCCCGATCGCGCCGCCCCCGCCCGTGGTCGTCGACCACGGCTGGGAGGTGAGCGGCCGCCGGGCGGAAGCGGCGCTCACGATCACCGACTGCACCCCGCTGAGCAAGCTCCAGGTGCGCGCCCCGATCGGCGGCCAGGCGGCGGCCGCGCTCGGCGTCCGGTTCGGCCGGGCGGCCAGGAACGCCGCGGGCACGCTCGTCGTGGGGTCCGGGCCCGGGGAGTTGCTGCTGCTCGCGGCCCCCGGCCGGGTGCAGGCGCT
>JASHPR010000633.1 GCA_030038015.1 Streptosporangiaceae bacterium | reverse complement strand
CACCGGGGCCGGCTGGCGGGGCACGGGCTACAAGTTCGCGCCCTGGGCGGGCCGGGTGCTGGCCCAGCTCGCCCTGCAGCAGGGGACCGTGTACGACATCCGCAGGTTCTCGCCCGGCCGGTTCGCGGGCGGCGGCCAGGCGGCGGCGGGGATCGGAGGTGCGGCATCATGAGCGGGCCCGGGCTTGCGGAACGGCTGCGGGACGGCGCCGTGCTCGGCGCCGAGGGCTACGTGTTCGAGCTGGAACGGCGCGGCTACATCAAGGCGGGGCCGTACGTTCCCGAGGTGGTGCTCGACTTCCCCGCGGCCGTGACCGAGCTGCACCGCGAGTTCCTGCGCGCCGGCGCGGACGTGATGGTCGCGCTTACCTACTACGCGCACCGGGAAAAGCTGCGTGACCTCGGCCGTGAGGGCGACCTTGAGGCGATGAACCGGCAGGCGGTGCGGCTGGCCCGGGCCGCGGCGAACGAGGGCGCCGGCGGGGTGCTTGTCGCCGGCAACGTGAGCAACACCTGGGCCTACGACCCGGATGACCGGTCCACCTGGGACACCGTGCGCGCCATGTACACCGAGCAGCTGGGCTGGGCGGCCGACGAGGGCATCGACTTCGTGATCTCCGAGACCAACGACTACCTCGGCGAGGCGCTGATCGCGCTCGAGGTCATCCAGAGCCTGGGCCTGCCGTCGATGGTGACGCTGGCGGCGACCCAGCCCGGGCACACCAGGGACGGCTATGACTACGTGGAGGCGTGCCGGATCCTGGCCGGCCGCGGCGCCACGGTCGTCGGGCTGAACTGCGACCGCGGCCCGGCGACGATGCTGCCCCTGGTGGCGCAGATCCGGGAGGCGGTCGGCTGCGCGGTCGCCGCGCAGCCGGTGCCCTACCGCACCACCGCCGGCTCGCCCACGATGCAGTCGCTGACGTCGGAGGGCGCGAACCGGGTGTTCCCGCTGGCGCTCGAGCCGTTCGGCTGTACCCGGTTCGAGATGGCCGGCTTCGCCCGCGCCGCGCGTGACCTCGGGGTCAACTACGTGGGCGTCTGCTGCGGCGCGGGCCCGCACCACGTCCGAGCCATGGCCGAGGCGCTCGGCCGCGAGGTGCCTGCCAGCAGGTACTCACCGGCGCCGGACCTGCACCCCATGTACCGGGCCGCGGTCAACGCCAGGGACGCGAGCTTCGCGGCTGCCTGGAACGCCTGACCCGGGCTGCGCCTCGCAGGCCTGCGCGGCCAAGCCGGGATGTGAGGGCCCGCGGCTGGCCAGCACGCTGGCCTGATCTTGGTGGCCCGTTTCGGTGATGCTGGAGAACCCTTAATGGCGACGCCGTCAGCTGACGCCGAGGTTGAAGTTGAAGTAGCCGACATGGAATGACAGGCCGAAGCCGCCGAAGTGGTGGATTAGCAGTGCCACCACCAGAACCAGGATGATTGCTACGAGGACCCAGAACAGCCAGAGCAGAAAGCCCGGTATGGTCCACCGCGATGTGCTCATGGGCGTTCTAGCTCCCCGCCAAGCCAGGAAATATGCAGACGGCCGGTGAATTGGCGCAGAATCCTGTGGCGCAGCACGCCAGGCGGGCCGCCCGGGCTCCCGGGCTGCCGACGGCGCCGGCCACCTCCGCGGCCGGCCTCAGCCAGGCTTGACGGCGCGGGTGGCGAAGTAGCCGGGGCAGGTAGCGGGCCGTGGCGTCAGTGCCGCTGGACCGAAAGGTCGCGTGCAAGCGATGCTTGGGGCATGTTCGTGCGGGCCCGTGCGGCGCGGCCACCCCGGCCGGCCTCCGCCGGGTCCCCCTCGAAGCGCTCGGCCCCGGCCCCGGCTCGGCCGTCGTACTGCTGTCCACCCGAAGGAGCCCGCCCATGACCGTGATCCGGGTCAACCGTGACCGCCTCTGGCGGAACCTGATGCAGCTCAAGGAGATCGGCGGCTACGACGACGCCGCCACCGGCCTGCGCGGGGTGCGGCGCCTGGCGCTGACCGACGAAGACGCCGAGGCCCGCCGGCTGGTCGTGTCCTGGATGACCGAAGCGGGGCTCACCGTGCGGGTTGACCGCATCGGCAACGTCTACGGCGAGCGGCCCGGCGAGGACCCCACGCTGGCGTGCGTGCTGATGGGCAGCCACATCGACACCGTCGCGACCGGCGGCGCGTTCGACGGGGCCCTGGGCGTGCTCGGCGGCATCGAGGTGGCCCGGTCCATGAACGAGGCCGGGATCCGGACCCGGCGCCCGGTCGAGGTCGGCTTCTTCACCGAGGAAGAGGGCGTGCGGTTCGGCACGGACATGCTCGGCTCGGCCGTCGCCGCCGGGCGGCTCACCCTCGGCCACGCGCACGGCCTCACCGACGCCGGCGGCGCCACGGTGCGGGACGAGCTGGCCCGGATCGGCTTCGACGGCCCGGCGCCCGAGGCCCGGCCGGCTCCGCACGCCTACATCGAGTGCCACATCGAGCAGGGACCGATCCTGGCCAGCGCGGGCGTGGACATCGGCATTGTCACCGGGGTGCAGGCCATCTCCTGGCAGCGGCTCACGCTCGCCGGCGAGGCGGCCCACGCCGGCACCACGCCGATCACGGCCCGGCACGACGCGGGCCTGGCCGCGGCCGAGGTCGTCGTCGAGGTCAGGCGCATGTGCGACTGCGGCGACTTCGGCCAGCTCCGCGGCACCGTCGGCAGCCTAGCCCTCGCCCCGGGCCAGACCAACGTCATCCCCGCCGCAGCCGTCCTCACGGTTGACCTCCGCAACCCCGACGACGGCCTGATGACCGCCGCCGAGAAGCACCTTGCCGAGTTCGCCGCGGGCCTTGCCGAACGGCACGGCGTGGCTGCGACCTGGCAGCGCATGGCCAAGACCGCCGCCGTCACGTTCGACGAGGGCGTCCAGGCGGTGATAGCCGAGACCGCCGACGCCCTGGGGCTCGGCTACGTGCGGGCGATGTCCGGCGCCGGGCACGACGCCCAGGAGATCGCCGCGATCGGGCCGGCCGCCATGATCTTCGTCGCCGGCGAGAACGGCGGCATCAGCCACACCCCGCGCGAGTACTCCAACCCCACGGCCTGCGGCAACGGCACCGACGTGCTCGCCAACGCCGTGCTGCGGCTGGCCGGGCAGGCCTGAGCGGGCCGGCAGCCGGTCACCCGCGCTGTGCGGCCGCGAAGTCCCTGACCGCGGCCAGGTACGCCGCCGGGCTGCGGTCGGGACCGCGCGCTCGCTGACCGCCGCGGCGATGCCTCCCGGGAACCGCCATGCTGCCACGGCTTCAGGAAGTCTGAGAAGGCCGATGGTGTACGCAGTGTGATGGAGGTCATACGGCTTGTTTCGGTATTTCGGTCACGGCCAGTGGTTTTCGGCATGCACTATGAGTGACCGAAAGTACCCAGGCTTGTGATGGTTGCCCCCGAGTAACGCGTCGCCCTGAACCGCGTCACATCCGCGTAGCCCCCCCGCAGGCGTATGGGTCGCCTGCGGTCTACGCCCTGGGTGCCGCCAAGCGCACACCCCCGTGCGCGACGACAGAGGGTTCTGTCTTGCTTTCTTCCCTTCGTTCTGCACTGCAATTTTCCCCCAAGACCTACCGGTTCAGCAGGCCTCCCTCCAGGCTGACGCTCGCCGTCGCCGGGGCGGTGGCGGCCGTGCTGGCCATCGTCGCGGTGGCGCTGGCACTGGCCGGCGGCAACCCGGCGCCTGGCCAGCCGGCCGCCAAGGGTGCCGCCCTGGCGTCGGCGAAGTCGGCGGCGGCCGCAAGGCCCGCCTTCGGCGGG
>JASHPR010000632.1 GCA_030038015.1 Streptosporangiaceae bacterium | reverse complement strand
GACCGGGCGCTGGCCGTGCCCGCCGACGCGGCGGCCGCCGGCGACATGGCCGGGGTCGCCGCCGCGGCCGTTGCCCGGTTCGGCGGGGTCGACATCCTGGTGGCGAACGCCGGCGGTCACGGCGGCGGCACGGCCGCTGACGTCGCCGACGAGGCCTGGTCGCAGAGCATCAGGGACAACATGTCCAGCTGCCTGGTCTCGGCGCGCGCCTGCCTGCCCGAGCTGGTCAGGCGGCGGGGCAGCGCGGTCGTGGTGTCGTCGATCGCCGGGCTGGCGGCCTCGCCGGAGTCCGTCGGCTACGTGACGGCCAAGCACGGGCTGATCGGCCTGGCCAGGTCGATGGCCAGGGACTTCGGCCCGCGCGGGGTCAGGGTCAACGCGGTCTGCCCCGGCTGGGTCAAGACCCCCATGGCCGACGAGGAGATGGACCAGCTTGCCGCGCTGCGCGGGCTGGCCGGCCGCGACGCCGCTTACGCGCTGGCGACGGCGCAGGTGCCGCTGCGCAGGCCGGCCGAGCCGGAGGAGGTCGCCGCGGTCGTGGCGTTCCTGGCCAGCAGGCACGCCTCGGCGGTGACCGGGGCGGTGCTCACCGTGGACTGCGGGTCGACAGCGGTCGACCTGCCCACGATCGCGTTCGACCCGCCCTGAGCGCGCCGCACGCCACGTACGATCGCGGTATGCCTCGTCGACTTGCTGCCTGCAGCGACAGCGACCTCGTGCGGGCCGAGCGCGACATCCGCGCCCGGATCGGCGACCAGCACCTCGACTTCGCGGCGATGGCCGCGGTGTCCAACATCTACCGCGCGGCCAACGTGATCCGGCACCACATGGAGCAGAAGGTGCTGGCCGACGAGGACCTGTCGTGGGCGGCCTTCACGGTGCTGTTCGTGCTGTGGATCTGGGGTGACCAGCAGACCCGGCACCTGGCCGCCGAGGCCGGCGTCACCAAGGGGACGCTCACCGGGGTCCTGAAGACGCTGGAGAAGCGCGGCCTCGCCCGGCGGCGGGCGCACGACGCGGACGCCCGGCTCGTGCTGGTCAGCCTGGAGTCCAAGGGGCTCGGCGTGATCGAGCGGCTGTTCCCTGCGTTCAACGAGGGCGAGGCGTTCGTCAGCGCCAGCCTCACCGAGCAGGAGAAGAGCCAGCTGGCCGCGCTGCTGCGGAAGATCATCCGCTCGGTCGAGGACAGCTGACGCCGCAGCCCGCCGCCGTACACGGCCGCTGCGCGCCCTCGCCCGCGCCACCCGACCGCGCCTCCCCCGCGCCACCCAACAGCGTGCGCGCCACCCAACGGCGTGCGCGCCACCCAACGGCGTGATGGCCCAACGGCGTGATGGCCCAACGGCGTGATGGCGTCCACGCTGTTCCTCTAGTGACAGCGCGGAGTCCACCACATCAATGGCGAGCGCGGATCGGCGCTGGTTTACCCGGACCGGGCCTGGCTGGCGATGCGCAGCGCGGCGGCGACCAGCGCGGCGGCCCGCAGGCGCGCCGCAGATTCCTGAGCGTACGTCTCGGCCAGGAACCGGTCGGGGTCGGTGCCTTCCTGCTCCGCCCTGGACCGGCCGCCCGCGTCCAGCCACTTGGCGAGCAGCGCGCCATCGGGCTCGGGGTGGAACTGCACCCCCAGGTGCCGGCCCAGCGTGAACGCCTGCACCCCGACCTCGTTGTGGGCGAGCACCCGCGCGTGAGCGGGCGGGAAGAACCGGTCGCCGTGGAACTCGAGCCAGGGGCCCTGCGGGATCAGGTCCTCGTCGAGCGACTCGACCACCGACCAGCCGATCTCCTTGCGGATCGCGGCCTCCACGCGGCCGCCGAACGCCGCGGCGAGCGCCTGCCCGCCGAAGCAGATGCCCAGCACCGGCACGCCGGCCTCGTCCGCGCGCCGCAGCCAGGCCAGTTCGTCGGCGATCCATGACCGGTCCGGGCTGTCGTCGTACACCGCCCAGACCGCGCCGAGCACGATGACATGATCGACGCCGTCGAGCGCCGGCAGGTCCTCCTTCGGGACCAGGCTGCCGACGAGCTCGGCGCCGCGCGCCTGGAACGCCTGGCCGATGAACCCGGCGGAATCCTCCTCGTGGTGGCGGATGACGACCACTCGCATGAACCGTTCCTCCCAGCCTCAACCGCCGCGCGGCCATGCCCGCGGCGCCACCCCTGCCCCTGCCGTGGCCGTCCCGCATTGCCCGGTTTTTTGTTTGGTGCCAAACTACCTGCCATGACCGGGGCTGTCGATCTAACCGATCTTGACATGTGGGCGCGGGGAGTGCCATACCGCGAGTTCGCCCGGCTGCGCCGGGACGCGCCGGTGTCCTGGCACGACGAGCCCCCGCCGCACTCGGGCTTCTGGTCGGTGAGCTGCTACCAGGACATCGCCGCCGCCAGCCGCGACGTGGCCACGTTCTCGTCCGCGCGCGGCATCTCCTTTGAGGAGCCGACCGACGACGACATGGCCGCCCGCCGCACGATCATCGACACCGACCCGCCCGGCCACACGAAGCTCCGCAAGATCGTGTCCGGCAGCTTCACCCAGCGTGCCGTCGCGGTCTACCAGCATTTCGTCGAGCAGCTCACGGAGCACGTGCTGGATGCGGGGCTGGCCGATGGCGAGATCGAGTTCGTGGACGCGGTCGCGAAGGAGGTGCCGATCCGGGTGCTCGCCCGGATCATGGGCCTGCCCGAGGCCGGCCTGGACAGGTTCATCGACCTCGGCGACCGGCTGATCGCCAACACCGACCCGGACATCACTGACGTGGTGTGGGGCCGGGACGACACCGACGCCTACCGCAGGTTCCCCTTCCGCAGCCCGTACGGCAAGCAGCTGTGGGAACTCGGCCGGGAGATCGTCGCCGGCCGGCTCCGCGCTCCCGGCGACGACCTGCTGTCCACGCTGCTGCGCGCCGAGGTCGACGGCGACCGGCTCAGCGAGGTGGACCTGGACAACTTCTTCTCCATCCTGGTGGTGGCGGGGAACGAGACCACGCGCATCGCCATCGCGCAGGGGGTCCTGGCCTTCTGCGAGCATCCCGAGCAGTGGCAGCGGCTGCGATCGGATCCGGGCCTGCTCGGCCCGGCCACCGACGAGGTGCTCCGGTGGACCTGCCCGACGCACTTCATGCGCCGGACTGCGACCGCGGACACCTCGCTCGGCGGCGCCCAGATCCGCGCCGGGGACAAGGTCGTGCTCTGGTACGTGTCGGGGAACAGGGACGAGGCCGAGTTCCCCGATGCCGGCGTTTTCGACGTCGGCCGGGACCCCAACCGGCACCTCAGCTTCGGCCGGGGCGGCCCGCACCTGTGCCTGGGCGCGCACCTGGCGAGGCTGGAGGTGCGCGCGGTGCTCGCCGCGCTGGCCCGCCGCGTGGCCTGCTTCGAGCTGGCCGGCCCGCCGCGCCGGATCCGGTCCAACTTCACGAACGGGCTGCGGGAGCTGCCGGTGCGGGTGCGGCTGGCCTGACCGCGGCGCC
>JASHPR010000631.1 GCA_030038015.1 Streptosporangiaceae bacterium | reverse complement strand
GCCGCCGAAGGGACAACGACCGGGATCCCCGCCGACTCGAGTGCCTCGCCGAGGTAGGCGATGGAGCGGACCCGGTAGCGCAGGTAGTCGTCGTCGATGCATTCGCGCAGTCCCTGGGCGATCGCCTCCAGGTCACGGCCGGCGAGCCCGCCGTAGGTGGGGAAGCCCTCGGTGAGGATTTCCAGGTTGCGGCACTGTTCGGCGAGGCTGTCGTCGTCGAGGGCAAGCCAGCCGCCGATGTTGGCGAGCGGGTCTTTCTTCGCCGACATGGTCATCCCGTCCGCGAGGCCGGCCATTCCCCGGACGATCTCAGCGACCGGGATTGGCGTAGCCGTCTCGCGGGTCTTGATGAACCAGGCGTTCTCGGCGAACCGGCAGGCATCCAGGTACAGCGGCTTGCCGAAGCGGTCACAAACGGTGCGGACCGCTCGGATGTTGGCCAGGCTGACCGGCTGGCCGCCGCCGGAGTTGTTGGTCACGGTCAGCATCACCAGCGGGACCGCATGGGCCCGTTCTTTGAGCAGCTGCTCGAGCGCCGCGACGTCCATGTTGCCCTTGAACGGGTGGCGCTGGCCCGGCTGGAGCCCTTCCAGGATGGGCAGGTCGAGGGCCTGCGCCCCGGTGAACTCGATGTTGGCCCGGGTGGTGTCGAAATGGGTGTTGCTCGGGATGACCCGGCCCGGGCCGCCGACCACGGTGAACAGGATCTTCTCGGCAGCCCGGCCCTGATGGGTCGGCAAGACGTTCCGGAACGGGAACAGGCCGGTCACCGCCTCATGGAACCGGTAGAACGAGGGAGCCCCGGCGTAGGCTTCGTTGCCCCGCTGGATGCCGGCCCCGCTGTTCGGCCGACATCGCCCCGGTCCCCGAGTCGGTGAGCAGGTCGATCAGCACCTCCTCAGCCCGCAGCTCGAACAGGTTGTACCCCGCGGCGGCCAGCGCGGCCGCCCGCTCCGCCCTGGTGGTCTGCCGCATCGGCTCCACCGAGCGGATGCGGAACGGCTCAAAGATCGTGCGGAACGGCTCGTCGGTCATCGGCTAGCGCCTCCCTCGAGCCGAATGTGTCCCACCAGACTCCGCGAACCCGCAGATCCGCGCTGCCCGGACATCCGGCGCCCGGTGTCCCTGCTGAGCCACAGGATCGTACGCCCTCCGGTGCACTCATGCCGTCAGGTGGCTTACGCAGGGCCGACCGCGCGATCCGGGACACTGCCGCTGCAAGGGATCGTGGTCATAGGCTCCCGGGACACGGGCCGGTCGCGGTCCTGCGGAAGTGGCGACCACCGCCAGGGCACGCCGGCCATCCATGGTTCATACGGAGCACCGGTAAATGCGTACCTGCGGTTCGCCTAGCACTTTCCGCCCAGTGACGCCAGTTGAGCACCTACGAGGCACCGCGGCTGAGCGACACAGAACGGCAAGATCTGCGCCGCGCGGTTAGCTACGCCGGACGGCGGGTCCCGCGCCATATCGGCGGCTCCGTGAGCACTCTCGTGGTCACTCGGTGTAACTGCGGCCATCAGTACGCCCATGCGCTCCGTCAGCTTGGCTGACCCGATCATGCATGTAAGCACAGCTGCCTGGTGCCGAGCTCATCGCGGCAGAAGCACCGTAACGCGCTTCGGGTTCAAAGCTCGTTTGAACGAACGCGCTCGGTCAGACGTCTCAACCGCCGAAGGTACCGGCCGCGGAAGCGACGCTGCGCGGTTTCTATCCGCACGAAACGAGGATCAGAGACGGCTTCATAGTAGGAGTTCTCAGCTTCGTCGCGCCCGCCGTCAGCGTCGACGATGCGGGCGAGTGCGTCCTTCGCAGGCGCGGCAGCAGGCAATCGGCTGACCCATCCGAGCTTGGCCGCGTCGAGATGCTTCATAAGCCCAGTATGAGCGTATGACTGCTGGCCGCGTCCTCGCCGCGGCATGTGTAGGCGTTGGACCTGCTGCCCGTTGTCGCGTTCTGTTCGGGTACTGGCCTAGGTTTCTGGCGGGAACGCGGCCGCCTCGGCAGCGCAGCTTGGATCGATTCCAAGCGGAGGGTCCTGTGGCGAACGTGGTCGTAGTACAGTCCGATGAGCTCGCTGCGTGGGTAGGTGCAGTGAGCGGCCTAGTCGGATCACGTTCACCGTGACGAACCCAGTCTCCCGGTCGCGGGCAGGCGAACATTACCCGTATTCCGCCGCGTCACCGGCGCGAGGATCTCCAACCGGCCCGCGATCACATCGCGGCATCCATAGCTGCCTCCTATCCGCCTGCTGTGCTAGGACCGACGCGTCATCAGGCGCGTCGGCACGCCCGGGATAGACCCGTGTCGTCACCCTTCTATTGCGTCTCTATTGCGTCTGAGGGTTTATGCACCTCGTGCGTCTTCGGGTGGCGCCCACGGCGGTCCACGGCGTTACCGGTTGCTGCGGCGGCCATTTCTGCCGGCCCGCCACCGCGGGCTGGTGGTGATGCGCTGGTCCTCGCAATACCCCGGCCGGCGGTTCATCGGAGCCGTCATGGGGGCGAGCCGACCTCACGCACCGCTTCCAGCACAATGTCGATGACCGCGGACGGTGCCGTGAGCATGGGCATGTGGTCCGCTGGAGCCGTGCGCACACGCGCCTTCATCCGCTCCGCCATGAAACGCTGGGTCTCCGCGGGGATCATGCGATCCTCCTCGGCTACAAGGAACCAACTCGGCTGGTCCTTCCAGGCCGGACGCCGCACCGGGACGCCGATGCAAGCCGCCGCGAGCGGCCGCTGGGTGGCGGCCAGCAGCGCCTGCTCCAACGCCGGGGCGTGCTGGGCGAAAGCCCTGGCGAACGCCTCCTCGGGCAGCCAGATCAGCCCGTGGCGATCGGGGGCGAGCACGGGGGCCTGCGGATGCGGTTCCGCTCGGTAGAAGACGTCACTCACCGTCTCGCCCTCGTCGGGGGCAAGCGCCGTGACATACACCAGCGACGCGACCTTCTTATCGCTCGTCGACGCGATGACCGCGCCGGCGTAGGCGTGTCCGGCCACCACGACCGGACCCTCGACCCGCTCCAGCATCTGATCGAGTGCCGCCATGTCGTCGGCCAGAGAGGTCAGCGGCAGCGGCGCGGCGACCGCCTTCACCCCCTCGGACCGCAGACCGGCGATCACCTTGCCCCAGCTCGACCCATCAGCCCAGGCACCGTGGGCCAGCACCACACCAGCATCGCTTTCGGGCATCCCGTGCTCCTTTCCCCGACACTCCGCAGGTCGCCGTTTTTCACCCAGGACCTTGACCCGGTGGGCAGCATCCGGTCGCCGAGCCTGCTGACCACCACGTCCCGGCCCGGCGGTCAGGCCGCCCCGGACTGTCACGCCGTCTGCGGCGATGAGCCCCTCGCCCACCCGGTCGCGGCGCGCCCGGGCGTTGAGGGCGTGCCTTCGCAGGAAGTGATCCCGATGGAATCCGGCCGGTTCGCGGTTCGTGAACGTACTTGAGGCTGAAGGTCAGGACTGAGCACGACGGCCCGGTTCCAGTCTTGTGCTCACGTGGCGGGCCAGCTTTACCTGGCTGGCCGCCGTATGGGCTGGATGGTGAATCCCAGCTTTCCGAGGACCTTGACGGCGCCGGTCTTCCCGCCCTCGAAATCACCGGAGCCAAGGCGCTGGTTCGTGGCGAACTCATAAGCTGTACCCAAGATTGCTTTGGGCGGGTAACGGCGTTCCTCCCAGACCAGCTCATAAGTCGTGGTACGGGCGAAACCATGCTCGGAGAAGAACTGCTCCGGCCCCAGCCGGTCGTACTCCTGCATCGCACGCACCACGTCGTCACGTGTCACCGGGTCCCACACCACCATCTGCCGCTCCCTTGCTATCAGTTCCACCCGGCCGGTTGCCTCCTGCACCGGGCGCAGGCGGTAGCAGATCCCGGCCGGTTCGGTTCCCACAAGCCGCGGCAAGCGCCGCCAACTGTGCGGCGTACCCGCGGCTAGGGTCAGCGATGCGTGCACGCGCCGACGACAGCTCCCTTGCACCAGCGAGCCGTTCACCGGCACAGCCTCACCTTCGCCGCGTCCCCCCGCCGCCCACGCCGTCGAACCTGCTGGTCCCCTGCCACCGGTCCACGCCCAGACAGCGCTGCCTGCCCCGACGCCCGCAGGGACAGCCGAAGCAGACGGAGGCTGCGCGGGCGGAGCGCGATCGTCACGGTTAGCTGACCTGACGGTGTGCGGCCGGGCTGCGGCAGGCGGGCTTTGCCCATGGGCACAGCAGGATTGTCCCCTGCGCACCCAGCCGAAGGGAAGGTTTCAATGTCCCTCCGGCCACGACGATCTACCCGGGTTGAAGCAGCCTCCCGACGGCTGTTGCGGCGGTTCGCGTCTTCTGCCAACCACGAACGAAAGGTTCCCCCATGTCCGAGCGACCGATCATCGTCTTCGATGTCAATGAGACCCTGCTCGACCTAGATTCGATGAACCCCATCTTTGACCGGATTTTCAGTGACCCCGGCGCCATGCGCCTGTGGTTCGCCGATCTGATCCTCTACTCTGAGGCGCTCACGATCGCCGGTGTCTACGTTCCGTTCACCGACATCGGCGCTGCTGTGCTCCAGATGCTCGCCGCGACACGTGGCATCACGATCAGTGACGCCGACGGTGCCGAGCTCACGAACCGGTTCGCCACAATGCCGCCCCATCCCGAGGTCCCCGCGGCCCTGCGGCGGCTCCGCGACCATGGCTTCCGGCTGTTCACGCTCACCGACAACACGCTGGAGATCTCCGGGCGGCAGCTGGAGCACGGGGGCATCATCGACCTGTTCGAGCGCCGTTTCAGCGTCGACGAGACCGTGCGACGCCACAAGCCAGCGCCGGAGGCCTACCACTCAGTAGCCACCGCGCTCGACCTTGATCCTGGTGACATTTGCCTGATCGCGAGCCATGTCTGGGATACGATCGGTGCTGGCGCGGCCGGCTGGCAGGCCGCGCTCATCCTTCGCCAGGGCAACGCCCCGCTCGACGTCGGCCCGCAGCCGAACTACATCGGGAAGGACCTCGATGCGATCGCCGACCAGCTGATCGAGCGGTACGCCGCAGCGGCGAACGCCAGCCGGCCAGGGCATTGACCCTAAGCGTGCCGATCCGAGAGCGCGCTCCGGTTATCGCAGCGTAAGTTCTCCCGCGGCATCGGTGCCTGGCGCACACGTCCGGTGTGCTCGCGACCAGACGAGCACACCGCCAAAGGCGGCACTGTCGGCCCGCGCCGCCGTTCCCTGGCGGGTGGCACACGATCTGCTTGGTCATCCCGAGCCGCCCTCAACCCAGGACCCGTTAACAGCAGCCTGGCCCCCGAAGCCCTGCATGATTATCCGCCGCCCTTCGGCTCAGGAACGCACTGCCGCGATGAGGCACGTCGGGGCGACCGGGGTGAGGTCGGGAACGGTGGAGCCGCGCGGCCCGAAGGGCCGCTCCCTACACGCAAGCCCAGCCCGCGATCACCAGACCCGCACAATGGCCGCACGTCCAGTACAGGCGCTGTGCGCGCATTACTCACCCGACGGGGCCTGATCATTGTTATGACGACACCAAGCGCGGTACGCAGTGACAAACCGGCCCGGGGCGTACTCTGGACTCCGTCCGGGGTCAATCGGCTTACGATTCGTTCTATCCACTGACCCTTGAAGAGAGCAGGCCATGCACAACCCATTGGTGTGCCCCCTGTGCGGCAGGACAGGACAGCGGTCGGGCGAATGGGTGCGTCCCAACGTCGCCACTGGCGAGCTGGTGGCTGGGCTCGACCCCCGGAACTGTCCGGCCTGCTGGGACACGATGACGCACAACGGGATCGCGCCGGGGACCTTCACTACGGACGGCAGCGGCAACCAGAGGTTCGAGCCGTTCCCTCGCCCGGCGTAGCAAAGGCGTCGCGACCTGTCGGACGACGGCGAGCCGGGGAACTGACGAATGCTTTGGTCGCGGCTGATGAGTGACCGCATCGGGCATGCGATAACAGCTCTCCTGCCTGTGGCAGCGACTGCTGATGGGCCAGAGATAGGCCGACTGCGCATCGACAATGGGGCGGTCGTTAGCTCTCACGAGGCGAGCACCCAGAGACGATGGCGTCACTGAGAGTGAGCGTTCGCTATGTACTCAAGCGCTCCAAGGCTGCGCCGAACGATTACGGGTGGATGGCGGCCGAGCCGACCGCCGGGCGAGCGGTATGCAGATTGCCTCGTTCTGCGCGCTCAAACGGCAGGGGCTTGGCGGAATCACAGCGGGCCAGATCGGTTCGCGGACTGGCATGCAATGCATGAGCCGGCACGCTCGATTGCGACAATCACGCGCTTTCAGGATCCTGCTCTTGCTCGAGGCTGGCGGCGAGTTTGGCGAGAAGGTTTGCGAGGGCGGTGCGGTCGGGCGGGGTCAGCCCGCCGAGGAGGGCGGCTTCGATGGCGAGCAGGTCGGGGTGGGCCTGGTCGAAGGCGGCGCGGCCGGGGTGAGCTCGACCAGCACTGAGCGCCGGTCGCGGCTGGCGGGGCGCCGCCGGATGAGCTTGCGTTTTTCGAGCTGGTAGATCGAGCGCCGCTACGCGAGACTCAAGTTGTCGGTCGGCCACAGTCCCGCACTGCACGCGGCATGACAGCGTGTTCGGTGCGGTGGAAGGCTGGGTAGCGTGAAGGGCGGCTGGATCTGGGTGCTGAGGGAGTGCGGAGGCGGGGCCGGGATGTTCCGCACCGGCCTGGTTGACGGTGTCGAACTCGCGCTCATGTCACTCGTCCTGGCGGTGGCCGTCAGGGCGGCGCACGGCCTGCACCCAGTCAGTCTGCCCGGTCCAGGCCGCCCCGGACAAGGGCAGCTGCCTGGTCAAGCTCGGCCCGCCCGGTGATTGCTGACCCACGCTCGATCCGGAACCCGTCGCCCGGTATCCTCGGCAGCACGTGCAGGTGGACATGCATAACTTCCTGCCCGGCGACCTCGCCGTCGGGGACGAAGAGGTTGACTCCCTCGCACGGCAGACCTGAGCGTCGGATGGCTCCCGCCAGCCGCTGCCCCACGGCGAACATCGCCGCGCCAAGCCGCTCGTCCAGGTCGGCGAGGCGTGCGGCGTGGGCCCGTGGCACTACCAGCAGGTGGCCGGCATTGATCGGGTGCAGGTCCATGAAGGCGACGACCCCGGCATCGTAGTAGACCACGCTGGCCGGTTCCCGGCCGTCCACGATCTGGCAGAAGACGCACGTCGCTCGCGGTGATTCGTCAGCAGGCACGGCTCTCATTATCCGTGCCCGCCGTGGTGCGCTGTCCAGGGCTGGCACCCAGCGTTCGGCCAAACCGCCTGAAGTTCGCCGTGGTCACTTCATCGCTGCGGCCGGTCAGCACGACGGCCGACCGCATGGCGAGGGCGCAGCAGAGGTCCCGTGAGAGATTTTCTTCTGGCAGAGCGTTAGATCCGGAGCAAGGCGTTCGTCTATAAGTCAACAGGCGGCCGGAGTAGGTCGCCGGGGCAGGTGGAGTCATGGGATGACGCGATACCTGATCTCGTTCGGTGCCCAAGCGATGGACCACATCTCCGACGAGGAGATGCCCGCCGTGGCCAAGGCCTCGCACGAGGTGGTCCAAGAGGCCATCAACGCCGGCGTGTGGGTTTTCGGCGGCGGACTGGAAAACCAGAAGGCGAGCATCGTGGCCACCGACGGGACGGTCACCGACGGCCCGTACCCGGAGGCCATCGGCGGACTCTGTGTCGTCGAGGTGCCCTCACACGAGGAGGCGCTGGAATGGGCTGCCAAGACCGCCAGCGCCTGCCGCTGCGCGGTAGAGGTCTGAGAGTTCATGCCCGACCCCGAAACCGACGAGATGCTCCGCCAGGCAGATAGCCGACGGTGACTCCCGACGGCGTCTGATCGAAGGCGACCCGCCACGCTAGAGCATGACTTGCCTTGGCGGCGGTCTGGCGACGCGGGTCTGCACATCGACCTGAACTGAGGACGGGCAGCAGTGACCCCTGGAATCGGGCGTGAAGCCCAGTCCTGTGCCTGACCGGGATCCGCATCCTCACCTGCCCTCGGCGGATACCGGGCCCTGTCACGAGAGCCTCATCGTGTCAGTCCTGAGCTGCGCCGGCCAACCGGCCCGCCTTAGCGCAGGCCCGGGGCGTCCAGGCGGTATCGCACACCGGCCCCGGCAAGACCGGCGGCATCGCCAAAACAGCACTCGTCCTCATCCAGTTCGAGCGCGAAATGATCACCTGAAAAGTCGCTGAGAAAACCTCAATGAGCGCCGGGGCGCCCGGATCGCCGATGCCGGCCTGGATCTGCGCGGCCCGGCGGCCGCCCGCAGGTCGGCGGCGGCCTCGGCCAGCTCGGATCCAGTGAGGGCCACGCATGCCACGCCAGCTCCCTCGCCCGCGAGCAGCGCGGCAGTCGCGCGCCCGATCCCGGTTCCCGCTCCGGTGACGATCGCCATCTTGCAGTTCAGGCGTCCGAGCATGGCTTCTCCGTTGTCGGGCCGGTCGGCCGGCCGGGGCCACAGACGTTACGTTAAACAGACTGGTCTGTACGTACAGGGCGGTCTGTTATGATAACCGCATGGCCGATGAGCCGACCCGGCTGCCCGCCGCCCGCGACCGGATCCTGCAGGCGGCCGCCGACCTGTTCTACGGCGAGGGCATCCACGCCGTCGGGGTCGACCGTGTCACCGCCGAGTCCGGTGTCGCGAAGGCCACCCTCTACCAGCAGTTCCGCTCCAAGGACGAGCTGGTGGCCGCGTGCCTGCAGCGGCGCGCCGAGGACTGGCGCCACGCCGTGGCCGAGCCGGTGCTCGCCATCTCCGGCCCGGCCGCCCGGCGGGTGGGCGCGGTCTTCGAACGGCTCGGCGAGGCGTTCGCCGCGCCCGGCTACCGGGGCTGCCCGTTCATCAACGCCGCCGCCGAGTACCCGGGCCGGGACGGCCCGGTCGCGGCGGTCATCGCCGCCCACCGGGCACAGGTCCGCGGACTGTTCGCCGACCTGCTCGCTGCCTTCCCGCCTGCCCGCCGGGCCGCGCTGACCGACCAGCTTGTCCTGCTTTACGACGGCACGATGGTCGGCGCCCAGCTTGACCAGGGACCCCGGGCCGCGCAGCGGGCGCAGGCGGCGGCACGTCACCTGCTCGAAGGCCCGCGTCCGCGCCCTCGCTAAAACACCCATCCCAATTGCCAGGTCTCACCGAAAGGACCCAGACGATGAACACCCTGCCGTCCAGCGAGCTCACCCGCCAGCTCAGCGAGTACGCCGCGCAGATCCCCGCCCCCGTCGCCGAGCGGCTCGCGGCCGCCTTCGCGGAGATAGCCGCCTCCGGCGCCGCGCCGGGCCTGGCCGTCGGCGAGCAGGCACCCCTGTTCAGCCTCCCGGACGCCACCGGCCAGATGGTCTCCCTCGCCGCCCGGCTGGCGCAGGGACCGGTGGTGCTGTCGTTCTACCGCGGCGAGTGGTGCCCGTTCTGCAATCTCGAGCTGCGGGCCCTGCAGGCCGCCCTGCCGCAGATCACCGAACGCGGCGCGGCCCTGATCGCGATCAGCCCGCAGTCCCCCGACCACAGCCTGTCGGTCACCGAGAAGGCCGGGCTGACCTTCGACGTCCTCAGCGACGCCGGCCAGGAGGTCATCGCGGCCTACCGGGTGCAGTTCACCGTCCCGGCCGACCTCAAGGACCTGCACCTGAACGTCTTCGGCAATGATCTGTCCGCGCACGCCGCCGACGGCAGCTGGGACCTGCCTATCCCGGCCACCTTCGTGATCGACCAGGGCGGGATCATCCGCGCCCGGCACGTCTCAGCCGACTACACCACGCGGATGGACCCCGCCGGGATCGTCGCGGCCCTCGACGAACTCACCTGATCCCGCACGCTGACCGCCGCGGGCCCCGGGGCAGGTGCCATGCCGGACGCAGTTGCGGGCATGGAGCGCCCGGTCCGCTGGGCAAGCGACACGGGGGATCGGCGTGCGCCGACGGGCAGCCAGTTGCGTCGCGGGCCGGTCACGCAGGCCGCCGCGGCACCTCGGCCGACGACCCGGCTGCTTTCGCGGCGCAGTACCCGCGGTTACCTGTCCGCCCCGCCGGTTCTGCGACCTGCTGCAGTCCGCCGCCGGCCCGCGGTTGCGCAGGTGGAGTCAGCAGTCTGTCTGGGTACTGATCGAGGTGGCCGTTGCCGCAATTGGCGAGCTGACCGCCGACGTCGTAGCCGTCTGAACGGGCAGCGATGGCGCGACGGCGGTCAGTTCCGGGCTGATGGCTTGCAGCGGTGTGCCGGGGTATTCGTCGCCGCAGGTTCCGGCGTTCCCGGAGCTGTCGGTCTGGACGGCATACAGCTCGTCGTTCCCGGTGCCGTAGTCCTCCGTCGGCCCGACGGCCACGAACCCGCCGGCCGAGGTCATGGCCGCGCCGGAGAAGTCCTCCGATAGCGGCAGTCCCGTCGGCTTGTACACCTGGTAGTACAGGTGCTGCCACAGCAGGCTGCCGGTGGAGCTTGCTTTCGCGATCCACGGCTCGATCGTCACTTCGGGCTGCTCGATGTCTTCGTCGCCGGCCAGGACGTAACCGCCGTCGCTGGTCTGGTGCAGCGAGTAGGCGTACGACCCGATGTCGCTACCCTCGAACACGCCGCCGCTGTAGGCCTGCTGCCACTGCAGGTTCCCGCTGGCGTCGAGTTTGAGCAGCAGGGCGCCCCGCGCCCCGGCATTGCCGTTGAACGTGGGGTTGGACCAGCCGCCGGCGACGGCGTAGCCGCCGTCTGCGGTCTGGATGATCGAGGTGGCGCTGGAGTCGCTGGTCGTGGTGCCGTTGCTGACGGTGGCGAAGCCGTGCTGCCAGCTGAGGCTCCCGCCCGGGCTGAACCCGGCCGCCAGCACTTGGCCCTGCGGGATTCCCTGGCTGTTGGGCAGGTAGTAGGTGCCCGCCGCGACGTAGCCGCCGGCGGAGGTTTGCTGGACGGAGCTGAAAACCGCCCCGGCGGTGCCCGCTGCCGGCCCGAGGTCGTGCGCCCATTGCACGTTTCCCGAGCTGTCCAGCTTGACGATCAGTGCGGCGGGGTACCCGGTGGCCGGGTCGGTGAGGCTGCCGACGGCTATGTAGCCACCGTCGGCGGTCTGCCTGATCTGGTTGAACCCGCTGCCGCTTGGGCTAGCCGCGTAGGCGCGGGCCCAGGTCAGTTCTCCCGTGGAGCTGAGTTTTTCGACTAGCGCGCACTGGCGCCCGCTGAGCGGGGGGCACGTGGTGCCGGATCCGCAGTCGACGGTCCCGCCGGCGACGACGTACCCGCCGTCCGACGTCTGCTGCACCGAGACGCCGTCGGCGTAGTCGCCCGGGGCGCCGTTCGCGGCGGAGCAGCCAACCTCCTCCTCCCACTGCGGGGCGCCGGCCGAGCTGAGCTTGGCCAGCCAGTCCACGCCCAGGCCTTTGGAGGTGCTGGTCAGCGACAGCGCGACGAAGCCGCCGTCCGACGTCGCCTGCACATCGACCGGGCTTAGGTCGACCTGGGACCCGCTGACGATGGCCGAGTAGGCCTTGACGAACGTCCCGGCGGCGGAGGCGGCCCCGGAAACCGCCACGGCAGGAGCCGCGAACCCGAGCAGGCACAGGCTCATACAGGCCAAAAATACGGTTCCCCGAGCAGGCGTGCGGATCTTCATAATCTCTTCTTCCCTAGATCAGGATCGGCCGTCGCGACAGTTTGAACGCCTGTCAGCTATTCAGAGACCCTCCGGGCCCCGGGCCCGCCGTTTCGGGCGGGCCCGGTAACACTCGCCGGTATCCGGTTGTTGTTCCTAGGTGTTGACAATCCCCGATGAGCTGGCCCCGGCGGGCAGCGGGGTTGGTGAGCTGGGCAGCTCGGTGAGGGTTCCGCCGTTGACGGCGAACACGGACACAAAGTTGTGGCCGGCGCCGTCGACCAGCAGGTACTTGCCGTCCGGGGACAGCCGGGCGTCGATGTCGGCCCCGCCGCCGGTGATGGTGAAGCTGCCGATCAGGGCGAGTGAGCCGTCGGGGTTGATGGAGTAGCTGGAGATGTTGCCCGAGCCGGTGTTGACGGTGAACAGGTAGCGGCCGTCGTGGCTGATCTCCACCCAGCACGGCGCGGTCTGCCCGTCGGGATAGGGCGAGGATCCGATCGAGGTGAGCTGGCCGAAGAAGCTGTCGTTGTACGCGGACACTGTGCCGAGGCCGGGGCCGTTGTGCGCGTTGCTGACGAACAGCTGCCAGGGGCGGGTGGGCGAGAACTCGGCGCCGAGCTGGCCGAGGCCCTGCCCGGTGAACGGAGAGCCCTGGGCGGCGAGCAAGCGCCCGTCGGGCAGCACCACGAAGCTGTCGATCAGCGAGGTGCCGGTGCGGGTGCCGATGAGGTGGTCGCCGGTGGCGTTGAAGAACACGTCGCCCAGGCCCGAGTCACCAGGGACGGTGACCGTCGAGCCCGGGATCGGGGTCAGGCTGCCGTCGAAATGCAGGCGGAAGCCGGAGTAGCCGCTGCCGCCAGCGCCGGAGTTCGCGACGTAGACCAGGCCGGCCGGGGAGACCGCGACGCTGACCGGCTGGATCCCGCCGGAGGACACCGGCTGGCCGACAAGCACCGGCACGCCGTTCGCGGTGATGCGCAGCACCGAGATCTGGTTGCTGCCGGCGTCGACAGCCAGCAGGTACCTGCCGTCGCTGGTTACCTGGATCGCGCCCTGGGACGCCAGGCCCGCGCCCAGCCCTACGCCCCCCGCGGCGAACGGGGAACCAGGGATCGGGGTGAGCGAGCCGTCGGCGTGCCGGTCGAACCCGGCGATGGTGTTGGCCGTGGCGGTGTTGTCGTCGATGTAGGTGTAGCCGACCACCGGTGAGGCCGTGCTGGCGCTGGCCGAAGCTGCCGCGCCGAACAGCCCGATCGCTGCCGCCAGCAGGCTGCCGCCGACCGCGAGGCATGTGCGCTTGCGCATTCCTTCTCCTTGGGGGTGAGGGGCGATCTGCGGTGATCCGGGCCCCGCTCCAGTGAACTTCGCGCCCCTCCAGCCTGGCTACGGCTAACGCTGCGACGTCACAGTTCCGTAAGACCTGGTTACGGATTCTTTGGGGACGGCGGACGCCACGTCGCGTACCGGTAGAGGGCTCACGGCGCGCCGCGCCAGGCCGGCCAGGGCCTGCTCGCAGCGCTCGCCGATCATCGTTTGTCCTTCCGCCGGGTTCGGGGCGCGCCGCCGGCGGGGCTGCGGATCCTTACGAAGCTGTGACGGATACGCCGGCCGCGCCCGCGCTTCGCGGGTCCGGTTACGGTGGGATTGTGACCTGCGAGCGGGCTTGGCCGGGGGCATGGGGCGGGGCGCCCGGATGCTGAGCGACCCGGACCGGCCGGGCCGGATCATGGTCGTGGACGACGACGTGACCCTCGTCGATGTCGTCGGGCGGTACCTGGTTCGTGACGGCCACCAGGTGGAATGCGTGCCGGACGGTTATGCGGCGCTGCGCCGGGTCGAGGAGGAGCCGCCGGACCTGATCGTGCTGGACCTGATGCTGCCGGGCATCGACGGCCTGGAAGTATGCCGGCGGCTGCGGGAGCAGTGGCCGATTCCGGTGGTGATGCTGACCGCGCTGGGACAGGAAACAGACAAGGTGGTCGGTTTCGAGACCGGTGCCGATGATTACGTCACCAAGCCGTTCAGCCCGCGCGAGCTGGCGCTGCGGGTCAGGTCGGTGCTGCGCAGGGCCCGCGGCGGCGCGCTGCCGGGCAGGCCGTCCCACGGTTTAATCGGCGACGGCGGCCTGGCAGTTGATCTCGGCGCGCACGAGGCAAGACTCGGCCCGGTGCTGCTGGCTTTGACCTCGCGCGAATATGACCTGCTGGTATTCCTGGTTTCCCATCCGCGGCAGGTCTTTACCCGCGGGCAGCTGCTGGAGCTGGTGTGGAACTGGTCGTTCGGGGACACCTCGACGGTGACGGTGCATGTGCGCAGGCTCAGGGAGAAAATCGAGCGCGATCCGACGCTGCCGCGCCGGATCGTCACGGTGTGGGGAGTTGGTTATCGCTATGAACCGGAGGAAGCATGATTTCCGCAGCCGACCTGGGGATTGTCGGTTACACCGTTGCGGGGATCGCGCTGGTGGCGTCCGCCGCCGGGGTGGCTGCGCTGCGGCTGCTCGCGGCACGCCCGGTCGCCACGATCCTGAGTGTGGTAGCTGCCGTGACTGTCACGGCGACGCTGGCCGGCGTCATCGTGATCGCCGCGGAGATGTTCATCTCCCGCAAGGACCTCGCCGTGGTGCTCGCCGTGGTCGTCATCGCGGGGATCGCGGGCTTCGGCGTCTCCCTGATCGTCGGCAGGCGGGTATCGGCGGCGAGCCGCCTGCTGCTGGGGGCGGTGCGGGAAGTGGGCAACAGCGGGGAGTATCAGCGGCCGGCGGCTGTGCTGCCGGCCGAGCTGGCGGGCCTGTCGGACGAGCTGGAAAAGGCGTATGGCCGGCTGGCGGAAGCCCGCGACCGTGAGCGCGCGCTGGAGGCCAGCCGCCGGGAGCTGATCGCGTGGGTCAGCCACGACCTGCGCGCGCCGCTGGCAGGTCTTCAGGCGATGGCCGAGGCGCTGCAGGACCGGGTCGTGACCGACCCGCAGACGGTGAGCAGGTATCACGCCCAGATCCGCGGCGAGACCGACCGGCTCGCCCTCATGATCGACGACCTGTTTGAGCTGTCCCGCATCCACGCGGGGGCGCTGCGGCTGTCCCGCAGGCTCGTCGGCCTCGATGACCTGATCGGCGAGGCACTCATCAGCGCCGAGCCGATGGCCCGGGCCAAGGGCGTGCGGCTGCGCGGCTCGGCCGGCGGGGGCCTGCCGGTATTCGTGGACACCGCCGAGGTCGGGCGCGCATTGCGCAACCTGGTGACCAACGCGATCCGGCACACGCCGCCGGGCAGCACGGCCGAGGTGCGCGGCGACCAGGAATCCGGGATGGCCATGGTCAGCGTGTCTGATGCGTGCGGCGGGATCCCAGCCGAGCATCTTCCGCGGGTCTTCGACGTGGCGTTCCGTGGCGAGACCGCGCGCACGCCGGGACCCGGCGAAGGCGCCGGCCTCGGGCTGAGCATCGCGCGGGGCATCATCGAGGCGCACTGCGGGCAGATCGCGGTGCGCAACACCGGCCGCGGCTGCCAGTTCGTGATCCGGCTGCCGCTCGTACCAGCCACGGCCGAGCCGCGCGATCAAGGACACCTCACTCAGCTGGCGGGCCTCGCCCAGGCCGCCCCGGCTGGCCCGGCAAAAGCTGGGGCCGGGGCCGGCCGGTCCAGGCGGAAGCCGTCAGGACCAGGAGGCTAGCGCCCGGAGGCTGATATGCGGCCCGCGGCCCCGTTCCCTGATCAGAGCCCCGGGCGAGCCGGTCACCCCATAGCCGAGCCCTGTTCAGGCCCGGACTCCTAGCTCGCCGTGCCCGCTGGGCAGGCGTCCACGGCGGATCGCTGCAACGGCCGGATGGCCTGCTAAGAAACGGCGGATCGCTGCTACGGCCGGATGGCCTGCTAAGAAAAAGGGTCTGCCAGCCCGGCGCTCCCCGGTCCAGTCCGGCGGCTGGCTGAAGCAACCGGCAGGTCAAACACGGCCTCGGGGAGGTGCATAAGGATCAATCTGAGCCACCCTCCTCGGAGGTCCGCGGACTCTCGGAGGCACACCGAACGGCGGGTCGGCGCGCGTGAGCCAGGGAGCAGGACATATCACAGAAAGTGACGTTGAGCTGGGCGGCCATGTGGCCGGTC
>JASHPR010000630.1 GCA_030038015.1 Streptosporangiaceae bacterium | reverse complement strand
CCGGCCGGAGCGGCGGCGCAAGCAGTGGGGGCGCGACCGGCGCACCCGGGCCATGCCCATCGTCCCCAAGCCGGTCGGCGACCGGCGGGTCGCCATGGCGCGCCTGGCCATCATCGTCACCGTGACGGCCTGGGTCGGCTACCTGGTGACGTGGTTCTTCGAGGATTTCTTCCACCCGGGCTACGAGAACGCCGTGGCCAGGGCCGAGGAGATCCTCTACCTCCTCATCGTCACCATGCTGACCGTCTCTGCCCTGGCCTACCTGCTGAGCCGGCTCGGCTTCTTCTACCGGACCCGCACGCACCACCGGGCCAGCCGGGCCACCCTTGACCAGTTCTTCGAGACTACGACGCCGCCGCTGACCACCATCATCCCGTCCTACCAGGAGGACACGCGGGTCATCCGCAACACCGTGCTGTCCGCCGCCCTGCAGGAGTACCCGGGCAAGCGCATCGTGCTGCTGATCGACGACCCGTTCGTGCCGAAGACCCGGCGCGCCCGCGAGCTGCTCGAGGGGGCCAGGGCGCTGCCGCGCGAGATCGTGCAGCTGCTGGCCAGGCCCGCGGCGAAGTACGCCGCCGCGCTGCAGAAGTTCGAGCTTGCCGCCGAGCGCCACGAGCCGCTCGGCATCGGCTCGATGATCGCCCTGGCCAGTTACTACGACGACGCGGTCATCTGGCTGCATGACCTGGCCGCGGCCCAGGACGTCGTCGACCACACCGATGCCTTCTTCGTCAACGAGGTAGTCCTGCGGCTCGCGGCGTCGCTGGGCGAGATCAAGGACGCGCTGCTGGAATCGGCCAACGAGGGGGTGGTGCTGGAGAGGCCGATGTTCCGCCGCCTGTACCGCAGGCTGGTCTGGATATTCGACGCCGAGGTCTCCAGCTTCGAGCGGAAGCGCTACGTGTCGCTCTCCCACGAGCCCAACAAGGCCATGAACCTCAACAGCTACCTGGGCCTGATGGGCGGCAGCTACCGCGAGGTGCACACGGTCACCGGGCCCGCGCTGGTCCGCTCGGCGCCGGAGAACTGCGACCTGACCATCCCCAACCCGGACTATGTCGTGACGCTGGACGCGGACAGCGTGCTGATGCCCGAGTACTGCCTGCGGCTGGTGCACCTGCTGGAGCAGAGCGAGTACCGCGACATGGCCATCGCGCAGACGCCGTACAGCGCCTTCCCCGGCTCGGCCACCCGGCTGGAGCGGATCGCGGGCGCCACGACCGACCTCCAGCACATCGTCCACCAGGGCCTGACCTACTACGACGCCACGTTCTGGGTCGGCGCCAATGCCGTGATCCGCAAGCGGGCTCTCGACGAGATCGCGGAGACCTCTTACATCGGCGACTGGGAGATCCGCCACTACATCAGGGACCGCACGGTCATCGAGGACACCGAGTCCACGATCGACATGGGCATCCACGGGTGGCGGCTGTTCAACTGCCCGGAGCGGATGAGCTACAGCGCGACGCCCCCCGACTTCGGGTCGCTGTGCATCCAGCGGCGCCGCTGGGCCAACGGCGGACTGCTGATCGTGCCCAAGCTGCGCCGCCAGTCCCGGTCCCGGCGGGCCCGCGGGGAGCGGACCCGGTTCGGCGAGCTGTTCCTGCGGTGGAACTACATGGCGTCGATCTCGTGGAGCTCGCTCAGCCTGCTGGTGCTGCTCGCGTTCCCGTTCAGCGCCGCGCTGATCAGCCCGCTGCTCGGGCTCGTCGCGCTGCCCTACTTCCTGGCCATGGCGAGCGACCTGCGCTACTGCGGCTACAAGCGCCTCGACGTGCTCCGCATCTACGGCTTCAACCTGGTCCTGCTGCCGGTGAACCTGGCCGGGACCCTGTCCTCGGTGGTCCAGGGCATCACCGCGTCCAAGGCGCCGTTCGCGCGCACCCCGAAGGTGCGCAACCGCACGGTCGTGCCCGCGTTCTTCGTCGTGGCGCCGTATCTGCTGATCGCGCTGGCCGGGTTCACGTTCTACGTGGGCTACCGGCACGACCGGGTCGAGAACATGGCCTACGCGGCGCTCAACATCGTGCTGGCCTGCTACGCCGTCAAGGCCTTCATCGGGCTGCGGAACTCGGTGGTCGACGTGTGGATCCACGGCACGTCGCTGCTGTACAAGTCGGCCTCCAAGCGCCGCCTCCCCCGCAAGAACCGGGCCGAGAAGCCGGCCCCGCAGCCCACCGACTGGCGATCCGTGCTGGAGGTGGACCTCGCCGACACCGCGCACCGGCCGTTCCGTGCCCGGCGCGCCGTCGCCGCGCCCCCGCCCGCCCCGCAGCCGGCGCAGCCGCCGGAAGGCGAGCCCCGTCGCCGGCTGTCGCTGCTGCGGGTCCTCGTGGTCCTCGCCGTGCTGGCCTGCCTGGGCTACGGCGGGCTCGTCGGCGTCAAGGCGCGGCTCGCCAGCGAGACGGTCATCCGCCAGACATGGTTCGCGCCGTACGTCGACGCCACGCTCACGCCGACGTTCCAGTTCCAGAGCTCGTCCGCCGATCCGGCACGGCAGACGGTCCTGGGGTTCGTGGTCGCCCAGCCGGGGGCGGGGTGCACGCCGAGCTGGGGCGGCGCCTACACGCTGGCCGAGGCGGACCAGGCCCTCGCGATGAGCTCGCGCATCGCCCAGGTGCAGCAGGACGGCGCGCAGCCGATCGTGTCCTTCGGCGGGCAGGCCCACACCAGCCTCGACGTCGCATGCACCAGCGTGGGCGGCCTGGCCGCGGCCTACCAGTCTGTGATCAGCGCCTACCAGCTCACCACGATCGACCTGGACATCGAGGGCAGGGCGCTGGACAACTTCCAGGCCGAGCAGCGCCGCGCGGCCGCCATCGCCGACCTGGAGCGCGCCGCCCGCGCGGCGCACCGCAGCCTCAGCGTCTGGCTGACCCTCCCGGTGGAAGCGTCGGGGCTGCAGGGCGACGCGGTCTCGGTCGTCGACTCGATGCTGCGCGACCGCGTCTCCATCACCGGCATCAACGTGATGACCATGGACTTCACCCAGCCTCCTGGCACGGGGAGCACCATGCTGCAGCTGGTGGAGACCGCGCTGCACACAGTCCAGGGGCAGTTGGCCAGCATCTTCCCCCGCTACGGCATCCACCTCAGCTCCCAGCAGATCTGGCAGCGGCTCGGCGCCACGGTCATGATCGGCCAGAACAACACCGAGGGCGAGAACTTCACCGTGGCCGACGCCCGGGAGCTGGTCAGCTTCGCGGCCGCGAGCCACCTCGGCCGGGTCTCCATGTGGTCCCTCAACAGGGACAGCCAGTGCGGCTCGTCGTTCCCTGAGAACGGGGTGGTCTCGAACACGTGCAGCGGCACCGCCCAGGCGAGCCTGGAGTTCTCGCAGATCTTCGGCATGCTGACCGGCGGCGCCTCGGCGACCTCATCCGCCGGGAACGTGCAGCCCGCCGTGGCCGACACCAACCCCGCGGACGCGCCGTTCCCGCTGTGGTCGCCGACCGCCGATTACCCGCTCGGGTACAAGGTGGTGGAGGAGGGCGAGATCTACGAGGCGAAATGGTACAACTCCGGCGACGACCCGCAGGCCCAGGTCCAGTACGCCTGGCAGTCGCCCTGGGAGCTGCTGGGACCGGTGCTGCCCGGGGATCGCGCGCCGGTCATCACCAAGCCGAAGGTGGGGGCGTATCCGGCTTGGTCGATCGGCACCCCGTACTCGGCGGGGAGCAGGGTGCTCTACCTGGGACTGCCGTACCAGGCCAGGTGGAGCAACCAGGGTGTCTCCCCGGCCACTGAGGCGGGCAACCCGGCCGCGTCGCCGTGGAAGCCGCTGTACAAGATCCCTGGCGAGCCCGCCGGCGCCCCCGCCATCGGGCAGTGAGCCCCATATCAGTGCCGCGCATGCCGGCCCGGGGTGGGCTACCATGCAGCGTGCCCTCGCCGGTGTAGCTCAGCAGGCAGAGCAGCCGTCTTGTAAACGGCAGGTCATCGGTTCGAATCCGATCACCGGCTCCCAGGTCAGCACCAATCTCTGGAACGCGCGTTCACACAGGCATAGGACCAGTGCAGCCAAGACTGCAGCCACCGTCCGCCCGTCACTCGAAGATCGCCCTCGCCGCAGCGTCGATGCCGCGCCAGGCGACGTTCGCCACGTAGTACACGGTGTCCGGTATCGCGAGTATCTGGTGCCATCAGGGCCGGACGCTGCCTGCCAAGTCCCCGATCCGGACCGGCGCGCGTTACCTATTCGGTCAGGCGGATTCCTCACCAGATCCCAGGGACGAGACGCTTGGTCTGGGCCGAGTAGGCGCGGCAGGGCTCACCGAGCACCCGCACCATCTCGGATTCTTCGACCTTGATCCGGCGTAGAAGCGCCAGCGACGGGAGGCCTGTGGGGGTTTGCCCTCACCGGCGCCAAGGCCGATGAGCGGACGGTGCTGCCGGGTCATCCTCAACGACCCGGTCGTGCTGTCCGGCCGGGCCTGCAGGCCAGGTGGGTGAATGCGGAACACCTGAGCGTCGATCACCCGGCAAGCAGCGGCTTCCGCGCAGTTCGCGCTGGTCAAGGAAGAGGGCCCGCAGCCACCGCCCCACATTCGTGCGGGCCCCGCGGCCGCCCGCGGCCTGAGCATCGGATGGACCAGCAGCCCTTCCGCCCGTCGTCGCACGTCAGGCTGCACGGTATTACGGACGGTAGCCGTCTGCAATGGGGCACCATACGATGGGGGAGTGCTCCAGGAGTCGGCCGGGTCCGCGGAGGTGGCGGTGAGCGGCTCAGCACGCGCCGCGGCTGGCCCCGGGCACCCCGTGCCCAAGGCCCGGCAACAGGGCGGCGGGGGCAACGGCGCCGCAG
>JASHPR010000629.1 GCA_030038015.1 Streptosporangiaceae bacterium | reverse complement strand
TACCCGGGCCGCAGCATGCCCCGGCGCCCGCGGCAGCGGGCCGGCCGGGCCGGCCGGGCTGAGCCGCCACGCGCGGCGGGCGGCGACACGTTCACGAGGGGCATCGGCCAGGCTGTCTCAGGTGAGCACCTCACGTCCGGCGCGCCCGGGGCGTCTACCTGACGTGACCGGTAAACAGCCATTCGAGGCCGTGGTCGCCGCTCACGGCGCGACCGTGCTGCGGGTGTGCCGGGCGGTCCTCGGGCCCGCCGACGCCGACGACGCGTGGTCGGAGACGTTCCTGGCCGCGCTCAGGGCATACCCGCGGCTCCCGGCCGGCGCCAACGTGGAGGCCTGGCTGGTGACGATCGCGCACCGCAAGGCGGTCGACGTCACCCGCGCCGCGGCGCGCCGCGCGGTGCCGGTGGCCGACATACCCGAGCGGCCCGGCGCGGCCGGGGAGGGCCGCGACCCCGATCTGGCCGGCGCGCTGGCCGCGCTCCCGCGCAGGCAGCGGGAGGCGGTCGCGTACCACTACCTGGCCGGGCTGCCGTACGCCGACGTGGCGGCGGTGACCGGCGGCAGCACCGACGCCGCGCGGCGGGCAGCCGCCGACGGCATCGCGCGCCTGCGCAAGACCTACCAGGCACCTCACGGAGAGACATCATGACCACCAACAGTGACCCGGGGCTGCTGCTGCGCGGCGCCCTGCCCGCCGTCACCGAGGCGGAGCTGGCCACCCTGCACGAGCGCCTCGCCGAGCGGGCGGCAGCCGAGGGCGTGCTCGACGTCGCCTACCGCACGCTGGACACCCCGGTCGGCACGCTGCTGCTGGCGGCGACCGGGACCGGGCTCGTGCGCGTCGCCTTCGCCATCGAGGGCCACGACCAGGTCCTGCAGGCCCTGGCCACCCAGATCAGCCCCCGGGTGCTGCGGGCGCCCAGGCGGCTCGACGCCGCCGCGCGCGAGATCGACGAGTACTTCGCCGGGCGGCGGCGCACGTTCGACCTGCCGCTCGACTTCCGCCTGTCCTCAGGTTTCCGCCGCGCCGTGCTGACCCACCTGCCCGGCATCGGCTACGGCCAGACCGCGTCATACGCCTCGCTCGCGGCCGCCGTGGGCAGCCCGGGGGCGTTCCGCGCCGTGGGCACGGCGTGCGCCACGAACCCGCTGCCGGTCGTGCTGCCCTGCCACCGGGTCGTCCGCTCCGACGGCCAGGCCGGCGGCTACCGGGGCGGCCCGGCCGCCAAGCGGCTCCTGCTGGACCTGGAGGCGGCGTGACGTGCTGCCGTTCCACGACGCCGCGTAGGGCTGCGCGGTCCCGCGCGCTTCCTTGAACGCGGAGGTTAGGGGGACAACCGGTCAGGGGATGCCGAATGAGTGCGCACCGAGCGATCCGGGGGCGTGAACCGCCCAGGCCCCGGGCCCCTGCCGCCGCGGCAGGATCCCCGCGCGGTGGCGCGGTACCGTGCGCAGGTGCTGGGCCGGATCGTGACCGCGTGCGCCGACGGCCACCTGGACCATGCCGAGCTGGCCGCGCGCTCCGAGGCGGCGCAGCGGGCCACCACGATGCCCGGCCTCAGCGCCCTCATCGCCGACATTCCCGGCCCCGGCCAGGCCGCGGTGGCCGGCCGCCGGCACCGCGCCAGGCGGCTCATCCTCGGCTTGCTTGCCCCGGCGGGCTGGCGGCCGCTGGCGGCCCTGGCCGCCCGGGTGCGCGCCGCCGCCGTGTTCGGCGAGGTCATGATCGACCTGCGGCGCACCGCCGTGACCTCGTTCGTGACCGACATCACCGCCGTCGCCCTGGCGGGCGAGGTGCGCATCGTCGTCCCGGCCGGCTTCCGGGTGGACGCCGGGCTCGCGACCGCCGTCTTCGGGCGTGCCGTCGCCGATATCCCGCCCGGCCGTCCCGGCGCGCTGACGCCGGTGATCAGGCTGCGGTCGGTGGCCGTCCTGGGCAACGTGCTGACCAGCCAGGTCCCGCCCGCCCCCTGACGCGGACCCGCCCATGCCCCAGCCGATGGCGGCGAGGCCGCCATGGCCCGGGCCCGATGCCCGTCGTGGCGCCGGTGACCGGCGCGACCCTGCCCTCGAAGCGCCGCTCCGGGAGGCCCCTTTCCGCTAGAAGATCGCGATCGGGTTCCACGGCGACCCGGTCCCGCCGGGCAGCCGCAGCGGCAGGCCGACGACCATGAACTCGAACCGCCCCTCCTGCTCGCACGCCCGGGCGACGTCCTCGAGCTGCAGGCTGTCGGCGGCGAGCATGCCCATGGCGGTGACCTGGAGCGGGTGGATCGGGTAGAGGATGCCCTCGACGTTGCTGGGGATCGTCTCCCCGTCGCCGTCCGGCAGGAACGCCGCGATCCGGCGCTCGTGCATCCAGCCGATCGTGTCCACGTGCAGGCCGGCCTTGCCCTCGCCGCGCGGCGGGTAGCCGTTGTCCCACGCGCCGAGCTCCAGCCGGCGGCGGTGATGGCCGGTGCGGAACACCAGGATGTCGCCCTCGCCGAGCCGGACGCCCTCGGCCTCCTCGACCGCCTCCAGCTCGGCGCGGGTCACCGCCTCGCCAGGCTCCAGCCAGCCGACGCCGCGGAACCTCGGCACGTCCAGCAGCACGCCCCGGCCGACCAGCCCCTCACTGTAGGTCGTGACGTCGAGCGCGGTCGCCCCCTCGGAGGTCACCACCCGCTGCGCCGGACGGCCGTTGTAGACGCAGCCCTTGTAGGCGGTGTGGCAGAGCGCGTCCATGTGAGTGTGGCAGTCGCCGTGGAAGGCGAGGCCGACGAAGTCAGCGGCGAAGGTGACCGAACTCGACCCGATGTCGATGTCGTGGCCCTGCACGACGTTGTGGATGACCGGGCTCGGGTTGTCCGGCCCGGCCGCGGCGTTCATCGGGATCGCCATCGTGGCGCGGCGCCCGGATCGCACCAGCGCCGCGGCGGCCCGCACCGTGTCCGGCGTGATGTAGTTGAGCGTCCCCAGCTCGTCGTCGTAACCCCACCGGCCCCAGTTCTTGACCGACTCGTAGATGTGGTCGAATTCCCGCAGCGTCACCGGCGCGGGCGGCGTCCTGGCCGTTGTCTCGGTCACCGTTCTCCCCTCCCTCGTGTGCTTCCCGCTGTCTGATGGCCTGGGCGGGGCTAGGCTCCCGCGGCTCGCCACAGCGGAGCCTGGTGACCGCCTTCCGTCTGCTCGAACGCCAGCCGGGCCTTCTCCATCCGCTCTTCCTGGCCGGCGTCCCGGAGAATGGCGGCCCTGGCCGCACCACGCTGCGCGTCATGGGCCAGGACGGATGGGCCGCAGGCACCGGCCACGGCGACGGCGGGTCTGGCCAGCCCCATGCCTGGCGCGCCGATCGCGCCCGGCGGCGACGTTGCTGACATCCGACCTCCCGGGTTGCGAACCGGGCGCCGCGCGGCCCTGCGATACGGCCTGGAAATCCGATGCGCCTGCCGTGAGATGATTCAGTACCGGTTGCGCACATGTCAAGGATCTGAGAACTTGCTCAGCCAGGTTCCCGGCAGCGGGCCGGCGATGCGCCGATGCACGGCCGGCGCATCGGGATCGACCTGGCCGACCTGAGGTATACCGAAGGTGGCCGGCGTCGCG
>JASHPR010000628.1 GCA_030038015.1 Streptosporangiaceae bacterium | reverse complement strand
GCTCGCGGCGCGGCACCGCCGCCGGGTCGGCCGCTGGGGCGGGGGCAGGGCGGGCGGCGGGCGGCTCCCGGTGGTCGGGCCGGGACCTGGCGTGATCCGCCTCCGCGGCGCCCGGGCCGAGCCTGCGCTCGAGCCGCTCGATCCTGGCAAGCAGGTCCGGGTCGCCAGCGGCCGGAGGCGGCAGCAGCACCTGGGCGCAGATGAGCTCGAGCTGCAGCCGGGGGGAGGTTGCCCCGCGCATCTCGGCCAGCCCGGCGTTAACGGTCTCGGCGGCCCTGGCGAGCTGCGCCTGGCCGAAGCTGCCGGCCTGCTCGCGCATCCGGTCCAGCCGGTCACCCGGCACGTCCAGCAGCCCCGTCTCCGCGGCGTCCGGCACCGCGGCGAGCACGATCAGGTCCCGGAACCTGTCCAGCAGGTCCGCGGTGAACCTGCGGGGCTCGTGCCCGCCCTCGACCACCCGGTCAACGGCCCGGAACACCGCGGCCCCGTCGCCCGAGGCGAAGGCCCCGACGACATCGTCGAGCAGGTTCTCGTCGGTGTAGCCGAGGAGGGCCACGGCACGCTCATAGGTCAGCCCGGATTCGTCCGAGCCGGCCAGCAGCTGATCGAGGACCGACAGCGCGTCGCGCGCCGATCCCGCGCCCGCCCTGACCACGACCGGCAGCACGGCGGGCTCGTAGCGCACGCCCTCGCTGGCCAGGATCTCCTCCAGCAGCCCGCGCAGGACGGCCGGCGGCATCAGCCGGAACGGGTAGTGGTGGGTGCGCGACCTGATCGTCGGGATGACCTTCTCGGGCTCCGTCGTGGCGAAGACGAACTTCAGGTGCGGCGGCGGTTCCTCGACGAGCTTGAGCAGCGCGTTGAACCCCTCGCGGGTCACCATGTGCGCCTCGTCGACGATGTAGATCTTGAAGCGGCCCGAGACGGGGGCGTAGAAGGCGCGCTCGCGCAGGTCCCTGGCGTCGTCCACGCCGCCGTGCGAGGCCGCGTCGATCTCGATCACGTCGATGCTGCCCGGGCCGGACGGGGCGAGGGCGACGCAGGAGGCGCACTTCCCGCACGGGTCAGGGGTCGGCCCCTGCTCGCAGTTGAGCGACCGGGCCAGGATCCGCGCGCTGGACGTCTTGCCGCACCCGCGCGGCCCGCTGAACAGGTACGCATGATGGACCCGCCCGCTGCGCAGCGCCTGGCGCAGCGGGCCGGTGACGTGATCTTGCCCCTTGAGCTCGGCGAAGGTTGCCGGGCGGTACCTGCGGTACAGCGCCGCCGGAGCGGAAGCCGCCGGAGCAGAGGGAGCGCCGCTCGGGGCCGGATCCGCTGCAGCGCTTGGGACGTCGCCTGCCATCTGCCTCATCCTCACCGGGGCGGGAAGGGACCCCCCGCACACCCGTCAGAGCCCGCGTACCCTTGCTGCCTTCCAGCCCTGGGGGAGTTGGCGGGATAAACGCCGTGCGAGGGGTCTGCCCGCCAGTCTAGCCAGCCCGCTGGCTGCCCGAACCGGCATCTCCCGCGGGCGGCCGGAGGGACTGCGGGACATACTGCCTCCGGCCGCGCTGAGGACTGCCCGCGGAGTCGGTAGGCTTGCCGACGGAGGATTCGCCTAGTGGCCTAGGGCGCACGCTTGGAAAGCGTGTTGGGGGCAACCCCTCGGGAGTTCGAATCTCCCATCCTCCGCCACGCTGACCTGCGGCGACGCGAAGCCAGTAGATCTTGCTCATTCTTCCGTAAGCCTCCTTGTCTCAGTTTTTGTCTCATTTGCTGTTTCGGGAGACGCCGCAGCGGGCCGCGCCGCGCGTAGTTCGGCGAGCGCGGCCAGCACCCCAGAGCTGCTGTGGGCGCCGGTGTGACGGCTCGTGACGCACTTCTCGGCAACGGCGAGGACGGCGGCGAGCGAGTCGTATCGGACCGTGACCAGAGCCTGGTCGGCGCTGGCCGCCGAATCCCAGATCAGCTCCCCGAGCTGGCCGGCCACCTGGCTGCGCATGGCGTCGGTCACATGCTGGTAGCGGGCCGCCATGGACTCGCTGGACCAGCCCATGAGCGACATCACGGTCGGGGTCGGCTGGCGCATGACCAGCAGGACGGTCGCCGCGGTGTGCCTGGCGTCGTGCAGCCTCGCCTCGCGCAGCCCGGCATCCTTGAGCAACCGCTTCCACTCGTGGTAGTCGGTGTTCGGGATGAGCGGCAGGCCGTCCCGGGCGGCGAAGACCCAGTCCTCACCGTGCCAGCTCTGGCGCACACTGGCGCGTTCCTGCTCCTGTTCGGCCCGGTGCGCCTGGAGCAGGTCGTGGCCCGGCTGGTCGCCGACAGCCAGACGTGGGCCAGGGTGTTCGCGCTGCCGACGGCGTCCGGTTGGTTGTTGGCTCGATGCCGGACCAGCCGCTTTCGCGGCCCAGCATTGTCCTAGTTTGTCCACTTCGCGCAGACGGAACCGTTCCCTGCGGTGCGCCCCGCCTATCCCACCTGCCACACGGCTGCCCGCGAAGCTGGCGGCGCATCTCCCCACCGTGATCTCGACCTCACCCGCCACCCTGATGCGGGCACGAGCCAGGCCGGTGGGATCGGTCGGCTAATCCGGGCAGCCCTTCGGCCAGATACCGGCCAGTCGAGGCATGCACCGACTGCCGGGACACCCTCATCGCCCCAGTCACCTCGGTGACCTTGGCACCCGACAAAACTGCGCGATCTTCCCGGTCGTGGTCGGCGAATGGATTTTGGTGAGGCGGTGGGTGATGCCGTTCTCCCGGCAGATCTTGTCGAACAGCACCTCGACCGGCACCCCGGGCTTGTGGAACCGGCCGGTGAACACCTTGCCGTTGTCGGTCAGCACCTCCTCGGGCACCCCGTAGGCGCGCATCGCCTCCACGAACGCCAGGCACACCGGCCGGGCGGTCGCCCGCATCACGGCCTTGGTTATGACGCAGAACCAGGAATGGTCGTCGACCCGGTCACGATCTTCACCTCGGCGCCGATCGTCAGGAATGCGCTGGCGGTCACATCCAGCTGCCACAACTCCATCGGAGAGCTGCGTTCCCAGCGGCGGTAATCCTTGCGCCTGCGGCGCCGCGACTTCGGCTCGACCAGGCCGTTGCGGACCAGCGTCCGGTAGACCGTCGAACGAGTCACCTGGCCATAACCACGGCGACCCATCTCGAACCCCAGCCGCCGCGGACCCCACCGGGATGGCCGCGCCGAAGTGGGCTCGTGGAGTACCACGAGCCCACTTAGCCCCGATCCCTGGCGCCGTTGGCTGACCGGTTCGGTCAGCTTGCGTACGTCACATTCGTGCACGAGCCGTTACTGCAATGCGCTGGCGTGCCATAGATCGGGCCGCTAGCGGTACCATTGATGATGAAGCTCAGTACTGGGGCATAATAAGCATTGTCGGCT
>JASHPR010000627.1 GCA_030038015.1 Streptosporangiaceae bacterium | reverse complement strand
CGTCCTCGGGGCCCCGGAGTGCGGGCGGCGGAACCGGGCGAGGCAGGGCGTCGGCGACCTCCCGGTGGTGGCTGCCCCGGCAGGCCGGCCGGTACACGGCCGACGCGACGGCGATGCCCCAGGACCGCCCGAGCGCACCGGCCAGCATGGCTGGGGGCAGCCCGCCGGGCGGTGTCAGCACCCGGCCACGGTACGGGCCCGGCCGGAGCTGGCGCCATCAGATCACCCGGATAACCTGGCCGCCCAGGTCAGCGCGGTGCCCGCGGTTCGCTTACCGGCATTCGGCGCGAATCGGCGCCAGTGACCATGGAACGGGGCTATGGTGCGGTGGTTCGCCCTGCCCGACAGGAACGCACCGCGGCGTCCCCCGGTTTGGTGCGCCGGCAGGGCGAGGCTGTCCCCCTCGGCCCCGCCGCTACCCCCCAAAGCTGGCGGGGTCAGCCATGAGGGGGGCAGCCCCGGCGCCTGCCGCGGCCCGCGCACGCCGCGTCTGCCTGGCGAAACCTGGCGCGGTGCAGCAACCTGTTAAGGGTCAGCGCACGCCTGAGGAGCCGCCCATGACCGTCACCGCCAGCGCCGCGGACGTTTTTGACCTTGACGCGAAATACCGTGTCACCGACGGCGGCGTGCTGATCACGGGGGTGCAGGCGCTGGCCCGGGTGCTGTTCGACCAGGTCCGCGCGGACCGGCGGCGGAACCTGAACACCGCGGCGTTCGTGAGCGGTTACCCGGGTTCGCCGCTCGGCGGTTTCGACCAGATCCTTGAACGTAACGCGCCCCTGCTGGCCGAGCACGCCGTGCGCTGGGTCCCGGGGGTGAACGAGGACCTGGCGGCCACCGCGGTGTGGGGCAGCCAGCAGGACAACCTCGCGCCGCTGAACGGCCACGACGGTGTCATCGGCATGTGGTACGGCAAGGCGCCGGGCGCCGACCGCAGCGGCGACGTGTTCCGGCACGCGAACCTGCACGGCACCGGCCGGAATGGCGGCGTGATCTGCGCCGTGGGCGACGACCCCCAGTCGAAGTCGTCCACGCTGCCCGGGGCGAGCGAGGTCGCGCTGTACGACGCCGGCATGCCGGTGCTGGTGCCCGGCACCCCGCAGGAGGTGCTCGACCTCGGCAGGCACGGTTACGAGATGTCCAGGTACACCGGCTGCTGGACCGGGCTGAAGATCGTGACGTCGGTGGCGGACGGGTTCGGCTCGGCCGACGTGGCGACCGGGCGGATCTCGCCGGTGCTGCCGGAGCTGTCCTTCGGCGGGACGCCGTGGCGGTTCGCGCAGCGGCCCACCTTCTTCCTCCCGCACACGCTCGAGCTGGAGGCGGAGCTGTACGAGCGCCGCCACGCGGCCGCGCGGGCGTACGCGGCCGAGAACGGGCTGAACGCGGTCGAGGTCGACCCGCCGGGCGCGTGGCTGACCATCCTGTCCGCCGGCCGCACCTACCGGGAGGTGCGCCAGGCCCTGGCCGACCTCGGGCTGGCCCGCGACGCCGAGCTGCGCGGCGCCGGCATCCGCCTGGTCCGGCTGGGGCTGATCTACCCGCTGGAGCCCGGGATCGCCAGGGCGGCCGCCCGCGGCGTCGAGGAGATCTGCGTCGTGGAGGAGAAGCGCTCGTTCGTGGAGCGGTTCCTCCGCGAGTACCTGTACGACCAGGCCGAGCGGCCCCGGGTGACCGGCAAGCGCGACGAGCGGGACGCGCCGCTGATCCCGGCCGACGGCGAGCTGACCGCCGACAGGCTGCGCCCGCTGCTCGCCCGCCGCCTGGGACGGCGGCTCGCCACGCCGCTCACCGTTCAGGAAAATAATCACGGGCCCCGTCAGCAGCTGACCATCGTGCCCGCCACGACGGCAAGGACGGCCGCGTTCTGCAGCGGCTGCCCGCACAGCCGGTCCACCGTGCCCGCGGCCGGGTCGCCGGTCGGCGCGGGCGTGGGCTGCCACGCCATGGTGATGTGGCTGGACCGCGGCGCGGTCTCCTACAGCCAGATGGGCGGCGAGGGCGCGCAGTGGATCGGCCGGGCGCCGTTCACCAACGTGCCGCACTACGTGCAGAACGTGGGCGACGGCACGTTCTTCCACTCCGGCAGCCTGGCCGTGCGCGCGGCCGTGTCCGCGGGGGTGACCATGACGTTCAAGGTGCTCTACAACGGCGTGGTCGCGATGACCGGCGGGCAGGACCCGGCCGGGCAGCTCGATGTGCCGCGGCTGTGCCGGGCCATGGCCGCCGAGGGCGTGGCCCGCATCATCGTGGTGAGCGAGGACCCGTCACGCTACCGCCGCCCGGCGGGCCTGCCGCGCGGGACGCAAGCGTGGGGCAGGGACCGGCTGGCCGAGGCGGAGCGGGTCCTGGCCGCCGTGCCCGGGGTGACCGTGCTCGTCTACGACCAGGCGTGCGCGGCGCAGCTGCGCCGGATGCGCAAGCGCGGGAGAGCACCGGAGCGGCCGCTGCGCGTGGTCATCAACGAGGCCGTGTGCGAGGGCTGCGGCGACTGCGGGGCGAAGTCCGGCTGCCTGTCCGTGCACCCGGTGGACACCGAGCTGGGCCGGAAGACCCAGATCGACCAGGCGTCGTGCAACACCGACTACGGCTGCCTGGACGGCGACTGCCCGTCGTTCGTGACCGTGCGGGCGCCCGCCGTCGGCCGGGCCAGGGCCGCCGGGCGGCAGGCCGCCCAGGTTCCGGACCGGATCCCCGAGCCGGGGCACAAGGCCACGGTCGCGGACGGCGGCTACGGGATCGTGGCGGCCGGCATCGGCGGCACCGGCGTGGTGATGCTCAACCAGGTGCTGGCGACGGCGGCGTTCCTGGACGGGCTCCTGGTCACCGGGCTGGACCAGACCGGGCTCAGCCAGAAGGCGGGCCCGGTGGTGTCTCACCTGCGGCTGTGGCGGGGTGCGCCGGAGCCGCCCGCCGCATCCGGCGCTTCCCCCGGCTCCGTCGCGCCGGCGGCGTCCAACGCGGTCGGCGAGGAGTCGGCCGACCTGCTGCTCGCGCTCGACCCGCTGGTGGCGGCCGACCCGCGGCACCTGGTCCGGGCTGCGGCCGGCCGGACCGCCACGGTGGCGTCGACCTCCCTGGTGCCCACCGCCGAGATGGTCCGCGGCGCCGCCGGCGCGCCGGACGTCGCCGCGCTGCTCGGCGCGATCCGCGAGCGCACCAGGCCGGGCGGGCTCACCGCGGTTGACACCGTGGCGCTGGCCACGACGCTGTTCGGCGACGGCATCGCGGCGAACCTGATCGCGCTGGGCGCGGCGTACCAGGCGGGGGCGCTGCCGCTGGAGGCGGCGTCGATCGCCCGGGCCATCGAGCTGAACGGCGTCGCGGTCCAGCGGAACCTGGCCGC
>JASHPR010000626.1 GCA_030038015.1 Streptosporangiaceae bacterium | reverse complement strand
GGCCCCAGAGGGATGCAGCGGGCTTCGGCGGCCAGCTGGCCAGGGCCGGCCGGCGGGGCGGCCACCAGGCACACCGTGCCGCTGCCGATGCTGGCCAGCCGCTGCAGCAGCGACGGCGCAGCCCGCCCGCCGTGGAAGCGGCGGGCGAAGGACTCAGCCGACAGGCCCTGGTACAGCCTTGCGATCGCGGGCACGTCGGCCGGGCCGCCCAGGCGCACCACGACCACACGCCCGTCGGCCAGCCGGCACTCGCCACCCACCGCCATGAGCGCACCGTAACCGCCCCCGGCAGCACCCAGCAGGGACCAAAGCCCCGAACACGGTCCCGCGAGGAACCTGACACCTGCATGTGCGCATCGCGGCCAGCACGTGAACCCGCGCGGACGGCGAGGCGGTCCAGCCGTCACGTCGCCGTGTGCAGCGCTGCCTGGCATAGTTCGGGCATCTTGCTCTCGGCTACCTTCGCGGCCAGCCGCACGCCGGCGACCGTGAGCGCGAAACCGTACACGGCCGCACACGGCAGCATCACCCCGATTCGGATCGCGTCCGGCCCCTTCACGGCCAGCCTGACACCGACAATCACCGGCGCGGCCAGCACGGCGGTGCCTGCCAGGGTGCCGAGGACGCTGCCAATCCGGTAGGCAGCGTAGCCCGGCGCGGCCACGAGCATAGGAGTGCCGACCCGCTTAACCATCGGGTAGGGCAGCGCCGCAGTCAACAGGTTGCCCAGCCCGAGGGCGGCGCCGAGCCCGGCCAGGACGATCGGCGTCGCCTCGACTCCCATCCCGGGGTCGCCGGCCACGGCGGCCAGCGCGAAGCAGACCGCGACGACCAGGGGAGCCCCGATGACGCACAGCACGAGGTTCTGGCCTGAGAAATAGGCACGCAGGTCGCGACTGCGGCCCAGCGCCGTCGCCTCGAGGACGAACGCCGGTCCGGTCTGCGCGGCCGAATTGGCGTGGAAGATCCCCACGAACGCGGTGCCGAAGATCGCGCTTGCGAGGATGACCGCGGGATGATGCATGTGGCCGAAGACCGAACTCGCTGAGACCGCGGCCGTTATCACCGCGACGAGCGCCCAGTAGACGAGCGACAGTGGCTCGCGGCGCTGGTAGAGCCAGACCCTGGCGGCGACCGCGCCGCGCAGGCCCAGCCCGGCCAGCGGCAGCCTCATGCCGCGGATCCGCGACGACTGGGTAGTCGTGTCGGCGGTGACCAGAGCTCGCCCGAGGCAGCGGACCCACAGCCAGACGAAGACGACGATGACCGCGGCCAAAGCCCCCAGGCGGGCGAACGCCATGCCGGGACGACCGTCCGAGGCATCCTGGACGGCGTGCGCGGCCAGGCCTGGCGGCAGCCAGCGCATCCACGAGTCGAAGCCGGTGAAGCTCGCGGCGGTGATCTTGCCCTCGCTGACCGCCTTCGGCACCACCTGAATGAAGAACTCATACAACGCGAACAGCGGGATGACCAGGAATGCGGCCAGATCCCGACCCCGGCGCGAGCGAAGCAGGTTGGCCAGGGACGTCGTCACGAACCGGGACAGGGCGATGCAGAACAGAACCTCCAGCATCACCGCGACCACCGCGACGATAACGCCGAGCCCGCCGCTGGCCAGGCCGACCGTCACGCCGAGCAGGCCGATGACGTTGGCAAGCGGCCAGAAACCGCTAAACGATGCCGCCAGCAGGCCGACCGCGAGCGGCCGCGTGCGCAGCGGGTACAGCGCGAGCGTCGCGGGGTCGAGCGTGCTATCCACGCCGAAGACCATGATCGGCGCTATCAGCCAGCCGAACGCGAACACCGTGAAGATGACCGAAGTGAGCTCCACCGACGTGCTCTTACCGCGGAACCCGGCCAGGACGAGGAAGGTGGAGATCGCGAGCAGCACGGCGAACGTGGAGCTGATGATGAAAGAGATCTTCGCGGAGTTGGACGAGCGCAGTGCGTTGACCAGCAGGCGCAGCTTCAACTGGACGAGGAGCCGAGCCACGACAGCACCTCCTCATCGGTCGCACGCGGTCCCACCAGATCGATGAACGCCCGCTGCAGTGTCTTGCCACCGCGAACCTCGTCGATGGTGCCGGTCACCACGATCTTGCCCTTGTCGATGATCGATACGTGGTCGCAGACCTGCTCGACCAGTTCCATGACATGACTGGAGAACAGCACCGTCGAGCCGGACTCGACGAACCGAGTCAGAAGCCGACGGATCACGTCCCCGGACACCGGGTCCACGCCCTCCAGCGGCTCGTCCAGGAACAACACCGGCGGGTTGTGGATCAGCGCGCAGCCGAGTGCGGCCTTCTTGCGCATGCCGGTCGAGTAGTCGGCGACCAGCCGCTTGGCGTCCCCGGCGAGGTCCAGCACGTCCAGCAGCTGAGCGGCCCGCGAGCGCGTCTGGCCGGCCGGCAGCCCGCGCAGCCGACCGGCGTACTCCAGCAGTTCCTCGCCGCTCAGCCGGTCGAACAGCCTGGCCTCCGCGGGCACCACGCCGATGGCCGCCTTGGCCGCGGGCGGGTCCTCCCACACGTCAATGCCGTTGATCAGGATCTGGCCGCTGTCTGGCCGCAGCAGCCCGGTCATCATCGACAGCGACGTAGTTTTGCCAGCCCCGTTCGGCCCGACGAGCCCGGCCAGCGAACCCGCCGCGACGTCCAGGTCGATGCCGGACACGGCTTCCTTCGCACCGAACTTCTTCCACAGCCCGCGCACCACGACCGCCGCTCCGCCCGTCCTGGGCGCTGCCGGTCCCGGGTAGCGGGGCAACTCGGTGTCCGCGCCTTCTGGTGTGCTCATTTGCTGCCTCCCTGCCTGCGCGCCGAGTTCTCCTGGGGCTCACTGCCGCGTCATCGTTCTAGGCGGGAACGACGGGCGTCGTATCGACCGCTCGTCGTCCCGTTCCCGTTTGAGGGCCTCACTGCGACGCGACGGCGGCCAGCACGTCCAGCCTCGCGGCCCTGCGGGGCGGCCAGGTCGCGGCGACCAGGCCGGGCAGCCCAGCGAGCACGAGAAACACTATGAGACTGGGCACCGGGGCTGCTACGGCCGTAAGACCCTGGTGCTTTGCCGCGGGTGACCCGTGACCGCGGACTCGTCCGTGCCCAGCCCCGGCGACGAACCGTCCCGCGACGACGCTGTCCGATAGGTCCATGTCTGTCTCCCTGCCTCATGCCACCTCTGCAGCGCTCGTTCCCCTGCCTCGCGCGCCGCCCCCGCGATCGCCAGCGACCGGGTTACCGGACCGCTACTGTGGACCGGCAAAATTGCCCGCCAGCCGCTGATACAGACCGGATCGAAATGAAGAGCCATGAACCAGCACCCCGACCCAGGCATGGGAGTGCCTGAACCGGAGCCGCCTGCGGTGCCGCAGCAGGGCGATACACCGCCGTCAACGCCGCCGCTGAGCGAGACTCCGCCTGCCGCACCGCTGCCCACCGCACCGCCGCCGCCCGCCGAGGGCACCTACCGGGGATATGACGTCCCGGCCGCGCCGCCGGGGATGTACCACGACACCGAGAGCGGCCTCACCCTGCCGCAGGGCGTGCAGCTGGCCGGCAGGTCGTGACCATCCCCCGGCCGGGCCACTCTTCGAAATCAGCCGGGACCGGATGCCGTCCTGTTACCAGGCGTGATCTCCCGATGGCCGCGCGGCGGATGCGCCGCAACTGATCTGCCATGCCCGGTAGACGCCGCCCGCCGCGCACTGGTTACCGCCCTCCACCCCCGGCCGGGCTACAGATCACCTGATCTGTGGTGCTCGACTCGGCGCATACCGCGGGCCGGCTACTCGTATCGCAGGGCGAGGCCGGGCTGGATGTGCACTGCCCGGCGCAGGGCTGGGCGGACGACGAGCAGTGTGACCAGAACCACCACAACCAGCGAGAC
>JASHPR010000625.1 GCA_030038015.1 Streptosporangiaceae bacterium | reverse complement strand
ATCCAGGTCGGCGGGGGTGCCCTGGCCAGCTCCTGCATTCAGGCGCTGGGCGAGGCGGCGAAGCTGGGCGCGCTGGGCAGGATTCCCCGTATCCACACGGTGCAGACGTGCGGAGCCCACCCGCTGGAACGAGCCTATGGCCGGGTGCGGGCGCTGCTGCCTGATGAGCCCGGCCCGGAAGCAGTGCGTCAGGCCATGGCGAAGGCCGCCGCCCACCGGTCGGCGTTCATGCAGCCCTGGGAGCGCGAGCCCAGGAGCGTGGCCACCGGCATCCTGGACGATGAGACCTATGACTGGCGGGCCGTGGTCGAGGGCATGCTGACGACCGGCGGACGGCCGCTGGTCGTGACCGAGGACCTGCTTGTCGAGGCTAACCAACTGGCCGTGTCCAAGACCGGGATCCACGTCGACCCCACCGGGTCTGCAGGCCTGGCCGGCTTGCTCCAGATGCGGCGCTGCGGCGCGGTCGGCGATTCCGATCGCGCCGCGGTGCTGTTCACCGGCATCCAGCGCAGGGGAGAGTGATCCATGCAGGCCGATCTCGTGTTCCGCGGCGCGCGGGTCGCCGACGGTGACCGGCCGCCGCGCCTGGCTGACGTGGCCGTGAGCGGCGGGCGTATCGCGGCCGTGGCCGAGCGGCTGCCGCTGGACAGCTGTGGTGAACTGGTCGAAGCCGGCGGTCTGCTGCTCTGCCCGGGATTCATCGACATGCACGCGCACTCGGCGCTGCGGGTGTTTGCCGATCCGCTGCTGACGCCGAAGCTGGCGCAGGGCTTCACGACCGAGGTGATCTGCCCGGACGGGCTGGGCCCTGCGCCGGTGCGGCCGTCGGGCCGCAAAGAACGGCAGCGATACCTCGCCGCCCTGGAGGGATCCGGGCCCGAGCCATGGGGGTGGGAATCCGTGGCCGGCTACCTGGACGCCGTGGAGGCGGCACGGCCCGCGGCCAACATCGTGGCGAGCGTGCCGCATTCCGCGGTCCGCGACACCGTGATCGGCCCGGCCGGCCGCCGGGCTGAGCCAGCGGAATTGGCCCGCATGCAACAGGAGGTGAAGGCGGGCCTGGCCGCCGGCGCCCGGGTGCTTTCCTTCGGGCTGATCTACGCACCTGGCCTGTATGCCGACACCACGGAGTTGCAGGCTCTGGCCGAAGCGGCCGCCAAGTGCGATACCCCGCTGATGCCGCACGTGCGGAACGAGGCTGCCGGGGTGCTAGACGCGATCGATGAGTTCGTGCAGGTGGCTGAGCGCGCCGACGCGTCCCTGCACATCTCCCACCTCAAGCTCGTCGGCTCACCACAGCTGCTCGAGAACCTGCTCCATCTCGTCAACGACGCGGCCCAGCGGATTGACCTGACCTTCGACCAGTACCCCTACGGTGCTGGAAATACCCTGCTCACCGCACTGCTACCCCCGTGGGCGCTGGCCGGCGGCCCGGTCGCCATCGTCCGCCGGCTGCGTGAACGTGACGACCGCAGGCGCATGCTGCGCGACATGGAGCGCGGACTGCCCGGTTGGGAGAACCTCTATAGGTGCTGCGGCCCTGCCGGGATCACGATCACGAATGCCAGCGGTGCACGCTCCAGCGACGTGGGCAAGAGCCTGGAACAGATCGCAGATGACCGGGGCGTCCATCCCGCCGTCGCCGTGCTCGACCTGCTCGCCGACACCGACCTGGACGTGGGCATGATCGATCACTACGCGAGCGAGGAGGTGGTCCGCGCCATCTTCACGCTGCCCGCCGCGATGGTCGGCTCCGACGGGATCTTCGGTACCCATCCGCATCCACGCCTGTTCGGCACGGCCGCGCGGGTGCTCGGACGCCTAGCGCTGCGCGAGGGCCTGATCACAGTCGAGGAAGCTGTGGCCCGGCTGGCCAGCCGGCCCGCCGACCGGCTCGGCCTGTCCGATCGCGGACGCATCAAGAGCGGGCAGCGAGCCGACCTGGTCCTGCTTGACCCTGACCGCTATATCGACACCGCCACTTACTCCGATCCGTGCCGGACCCCGCCGGGGGTGGAGCGGGTGCTGGTTGCCGGTTGCACCGTCTACCGCGACAACAAGCTGACCGGGCGACGCCCGGGAACCGTCACCCGGATGCCGCGCGGGTAGACGACCGGCCGCGAGAATGTCACCAGACCCGATAGGAACGGGAGGTGAGGCGGATGGACTTCTGTCTCAACGGTGAACCCATGTCCGTGCCGGCCGAGGGCGGCGAAAGCCTGCTCGCCCTCCTCCGTGACAAGTGCGGGATCACCTCGGCGAAGGATGGCTGCGCGCCGGAAGGTTCCTGCGGCGCCTGCACGGTCCTCGTCGACAGCAGGGCCGTCGTGTCGTGCGCGCAGGCCGCCAGCCGTGTCGCCGGCCGGGAGGTGACGACCCTGGAAGGACTTCCGCCTGCCGATCGCGCACTGTGGGCCGACAGCTTCGTGGCTGCCGGGGCCTCCCAGTGCGGCTTCTGCTCCCCTGGCATGGTCATGAAGGCGGAGTCGCTGCTGCGCAAGAATCCGGGCCCGGCGCGCGCTCAGGTCGCCTCGGCGCTGGCCGGGAACCTGTGCCGCTGCACGGGGTACGTCAAGATCATCGACGGGGTGCTGCTCGCCGCCGCGGCCAGGCGGGGTACCCCCTTGCCGGAGAGGGACCGCAGTGCCAGGGTCGGTAGCCGCGCCGCCCGCTATCAGGGCCGTGAGCTGGCACTCGGGGACAAGCCTTACATCAACGACCTCACCATGCCGGGCATGCTGCACGGAGCACTGCGCTTCA